>NZ_PJDK01000016.1:0-87361 GCF_002837615.1 Klebsiella sp. X1-16S-Nf21 | reverse complement strand
CTACTGTATGGGATGTCCGGTTAAAAGGCCGGGCATCGCCGGTTCTGCCGGGCAGGAACAACGGGTGTCTACTGTACGCGACAACTCACGCACCAGGTAGGTGCTGAAGGCAATGGTCTACTGTATGCGATGTCCGGTTAAATGGCCGGACATCGCCGGTTCTGCCGGGCAGGAACAACGGGTGTCTACTGGATGCGACAACCCACACACCGGGTAGGTTCTGAAAGGCAATGGTCTACTGTATGCGATGTCCGGTTAAATGGCCGGACATCGCCGGTTCTGCCGGGCAGGAACAACGGGTGTCTACTGTATGCGACAATCAACGCACCGGGTAGGAGCTGAAGGCAATGGTCTATTGTATGCGATGTCCGGTTAAATGGCCGGGCATCACCGGTTCTGCCGGGTGGGAACTACTGGTGTCTACTGTATGCGACAATCAACGCACCGGGTAGGTGCTGAAGGCAATGGTCTACTGTATGCGATGTCCGGTTAAATGGCCGGGCATCACCGGTTGGGAACTACTGGTGTCTATTGTATGCGACAACTCACGCACCAGGTAGGTGTTGAAGGCAATGGTCTACTGTATGCGATGTCCGGTTAAAAGGCCGGGCATCGCCCGTTATGCCAGGCAGGAACAACGGGTGTCTACAGGATGCGACAACTCACGTACCAGGTAGGTGCTGAAGACAATGGTCTACTGTATGCGATGTCCGGTTAAAAGGCCGGGCATCGCCCGTTATCACAGGTATGAACAACGAGTGTCTACTGTAGGCGACAACCCACGTACCGGGTAGTTGCTGACAGGTAATGGTCTACTGTATGCGATGTCCGGTTAAATAGCCGGGCATCACCGGTTATGCCGGGCAGGAACAACGGGTGTCTACTGTAGGCGACAATCAACGCACCGGGTGGGAGCTGAAGGCAATGGTCTATTGTATGCGATGTCCGGTTAAATGGCCGAGCATCGCCGGGTATGCACCAATAGGGTCTACTGTATGCGAGAGTCGACATATAACCCATGTTAGGTGTCTACTGTGTGAGGCAACCTGTGAAGCCTCGTGGGTAAAGGTCTACTGTACTCGATGGTTAACGATCACTTACTGACCATGGATATAGCTCCAGTGGTCTGTATTATTCTGCCGTCCGAGAGTGATATGAGTACGCAGTCCAAGAACCATCAGAAGATTACACTGACTATTTTAACTATAAGAAACTGAATTATATAACTATTAATCAACCTCAATAGAGATGCTGGATATGTTTCCAGAAACCTAAAATTACAAAAATTGACAGTTGCTACATATTTGTATGAGTTTTAAACTATCTCTGCAACACACGGAAAAATGTTTCATTATGGGAATAAAAAATGAACAAAAGTACAATTGCATTGATGATGGCCATGCTTTCAGGTACTGCTTATGCTGACTCTACGCAGTTAACGCCAAATTTCTCACCGGAAAGTGTAACTGTATCTACCTCCGCCGGGATGTTAAGCGGTAAATCTCATGAAATGGTTTATGATACTGGTACAGGAAGAAAGGTCAGCCAGCTGGACTGGAAGATCAAGAATGTTGCCATTTTAAAAGGCGACATTTCCTGGGATGCATATTCGTTTCTGACACTGAATGCACGAGGCTGGACATCCCTGGCTTCCGGGGCTGGTCATATGGACGACTATGACTGGATGAACGATAATCAATCGGGATGGACTGACCACTCATCCCACCCCAGCACGAACGTCAACTATGCCAATGAATTCGATCTGAACGCAAAAGGCTGGGTTTTCCAGAATGAAAACTATAAAGCGGGTGTAATGGCTGGTTATCAGGAGACTCGATTCAGCTGGACTGCAACCGGTGGTTCCTATAACTACGATAATGGTGCATATACTGGAGAATTCCCTGCTGGTGAACGTGGAATTGGCTATAGCCAGCGGTTTTCCATGCCGTACATTGGCCTTGTAGGTCAGTATCGTATTAATGATTTTGAGTTCAATGCATTGTTTAAATTCAGTGACTGGGTTCGGGCGCACGATAACGATGAGCACTACATGCGGGATTTAACTTTCCGTGAGAAGACGACCAGTTCACGTTACTATGGCACTTCAATTGATGCCGGATATTACGTAACTCCGAACGCCAAAGTATTTGCTGAGTTCACCTACAGTAAATATGAGGAGGCTAAGGGAGGGACTCAGATTATTGATACTAACAGTGGCGAGTCCGCCTCCATTGGGGGAGATGCCGCCGGGATATCAAATAAAAACTATACGATTACAGCGGGCCTGCAATATCGATTCTAAGTAAAAAAGCTTGATTAGGATGATTTGTTCCATTTCATTCGTTACCTAATCATGACACATGCCATATTTAATGCCAGAGTAACAGCTCTGGCATTGAAAGATTTCATAAATTAAAAGTCAGGCATACCCGTCAAGCGTAGAAGATGAAATCCACATAAAAAACAGAACCATAGTATGATGCAGCACCATATCATCCATCAAGATTTCGGAGGATATAAGAACAGAATTTATTAAGATATGGAAATATCGAGGTTCCTGTATTTTCTGTCTACTACAGTAGACCACCGGGAAAAGAGATAACATGTATACGCCCGGATTTCAGAAATCGGATTAACTGAATACCATAACACAAAAGCGATAATTCAAAAGAGACAGCCGCATGCACTAAATCAGATCGGTTTCCTGGTTTTTGTTTAACCTGATACTTAATGCTAATGTATGCGTACATTAGCTTTGGCTGAGGACAAGATTCGTGAGAGCTGAAACGAAAGAAGCTATGCGGATGTTTTTGGGGGGACGTTGCTACACGGCTAAACAACTCGAGAAGGACTATCTCTCTGAAGTGGCAGGTTACAGCGACGACCGCTGGGAAGCGCCGCAAAGAGCTGCCCGGCTGGCGGCAGCGGTAAAACGCTACAAAACCTCTGAGATGCTGCGTTTTATTTTTGCCACCATCGAGTATGATCCCGACCCGGATCTGACCCCGCTTGCCGTGAGGCGGCTGTGTCAGGCCTTGTTCGGCAGAACCGGTAGCCAGTGGCTTATAGTGGAAATTTTCGGGGTGAAGGGACGGCAGCACCGCAGCGATGACAGCACTCCGGAGGCCGTTGAAAAAATGGCAACCAGATATCGTCACGCCGCAGGGCTGCACTGGGCGGCAACTCTGGCGGAAATTGAGCGGGTAAAGCGCAACTATCAGACCCAGGTTAAGGCATCCAGTAAGGGAGAAGGGTAAATAACATAAATTTAAGGCTAATGTACGCATACATTAGCATTAAGATAAAATGGCTATACCACCAGTTTTTGTATCCAGATGGCTTACTGACATGTTTCCTTGCACGGTAATTCAGGTCTGAATGCGACAGGGGCCTACAGCACAGAACGGGATTGAGAACTGGAATGCGCTGGTCTGTTTTGCACCAGCGCTACGGGGTTTTTTATACCACACACAGGTTTCAGCTGGTGGGCATCACGGCAGCTACCTGAGCTTACTGTAGTGTTTTTGCCCAGCCCGATACTGTTTTATTGCAGCCTGTTGGCAGGCTACAGAGTCAGCCGGGGCGATGTCTGGATTTTCTTTCAGTGCGTCAATTGTGGCCTGCACCATGCCCTTGTCCAAACCCCATGTGGGGGAGGAGGGATTATTGGCTTCTAAAGGGACTTTCAGTTCCAGTACATCTCGTTTAGCACACGTTTTATTTGCCTGGTAAGTAAGGTCTGGGTCTGCAAGGATTTTAGCGGATACACCAAAACTCGCCAAAACCAGACACAGGGTGATACTTGTCGTTCGCATGTTTTATCCTTATTAATCGTCACTGATAATCAGAGTGGTCTGGGATGCTTCTTTCTCCACGCCATCCACATTCTGTGTTCTGTCCTGATGTTTCCTTCAGAAGTTACTTTATTGTGCTTCGTGGTCGGTGGAGAGGCTAAAACGCTTTCAAGCGTTTCACCAGCATCGAATCGCGCGTACAGCTTGTAATCGGCGGCATTCGTGTTTGTCGGCTCACATTTGCCATGGCTCATTTTTATCATCCTTTGCGATAAGAACTTAACTCTGCCAGGTACCAGCTGCTGGCGCCATAAACGAATTTTTACTTCCGGTGGTAAATCACCTCAGGCATCGTCATCCCGGAGTTCCAGGTTTTAATACGTAGTGAAGGTCTTGCTCAATACTCGCCGGACGGAATTATTCTTCATCACCGGCAGGGGCTGCAGTGCTGGTATGCACTTTATAGCAGTCCACCCGGCGGGACAATTCATGAAAGCTGGTGGGATCGGACCATCACACTCAAAACGTAAGACAACATGCCTTATAGTCCTGCAAAGCCTTTGCTCCGGAGTGCCACGCTCTGCGTGGGTCGCGACTGTGCACATTTTCGGCATATTCTTTTTTTCTTTTTTTTTATTTTTTCTCTTTTTTTCGTCCGCGCGGCGGGGGCCGGGTCGGGCACGTTGAAGGTCAAGACCCTTAAGGGTATGTTGTCTTACGTCTGCTCTTTTGCTACCTGGAACGCTTGCCGGCGATCAGAATGGAGAGAATGGCCAACACGGTAAGACGGCATTCTTTCCCACCGACTGGTCAGAGGTATCGCATACAGTAGACATCCCCCGGGCGCGCAGCATTCAGAACCAGTGACATCCTCCCCGGATCATCGACCGCAGGGGGAAGTAATAATGTAGGGTATGGATGGCTAACCCCTTGATAGGGTACTAACTAAGAAACGGGGGAGCTATATTGGTCAGTATCCCCCAGGAGGAAGGAAAGACTAAGAATGCTGCTCTATACGAAGTTGTTAGCTAAACTGCCTAATAGCGTTTAGGAAATGATTTACCACTGAAGATGGTAAGCAGTTATTGAACAGCCATGACAGCGCATAACTCTCTCCATTTTCCGACCTTTGCAAAACGACTATCCCGGTAATCAGCACCAACGTAAAACCAGATATTTGTCGATTCAAAGTCCGCCCGATCACGCTCCAGGACTGACGCCAATTTATAATCGTCAGGAATTTCAAGGTCGAAGGTTTGCTGTGGTTTTCTCATGACTTAATCTCTGTCAGGTTCTACTTGGGCTTGAGCTCACAAATCAGTGTACCGATCCAGTAAAATTTAACCAGCAAATGCATCCATGACCTTCGAAAGTTAATCTCATCCGAACACTAATGCCGAAGTACGAACCCTGTACTACCCGGTAAAGTGAGCAGACCGGCGAATCATTTCAGATGCGTGTAGTACCCTGACACATCATCGACGCCGTTAAAGCCCTTAGTGCCATAATCGTAAGTCTAGTGTAGCAATTTTACATATGCGGCCTATAATTGTGTATACAACTGCTACACGTGAGGTATTTATGAAACCAGACATTCGTGAGGCTCCGATAAACATCCGGGCGAAAACATCTCAACGCGATCTTATCGACATGGCCGCAAATCTTGTATCTAAATCACGTACTGATTTTATGCTGGAAGTGGCCTGCCGCGAAGCGCAGGACATCTTGTTGGATCAGCGCTTGTTTCTGCTGGATGATAAACAGTTTAACGCGTTTGTCGAAGAGCTTGACGCCCCTATGACCCCAGAGCGTCAGGCGCGTATTGATAACCTGATGAGCCGCAAATCGCCATGGGAATGAGGCCTCCGGAACCTCTTACCCCTGAACACAACATTGCTGAGTTTTGTTGTCAGGATCAGGTTCTTTCTAAGTGGTTGAAGAAAAAGGCGCTGAAGAACCACAGAACGGGCATTTCAAGAGTTTTCGTCGTCTGTGCTGAAAACACGAATAGGGTAATTGCGTACTACTGTTTGGCATCCGGAAGCGTGCACAGAAACACCGTACCTGGAGCATACCGTCGTAATGCACCAGAGGCTTTACCGGTCATTGTTCTGGGAAGGCTTGCGGTTGACGCTGCCTGGGCAGGAAAAGGGCTAGGAGCTGCGCTGCTTAAGGATGCGATATACCGAACAGAACATATTGCAATACAGGTTGGTGTTAGGGCGCTTCTTGTTCACGCCTTAAATGATGAAGTTAGGGAATTTTTCACAAAGTTTGGATTCGAGCCCTCCATTGCCAATGCGCTGACATTATTATTTCCGATCAAAACATGAAAATGTGCAAACAATCAGGGAAAGGAGTGTAATCGGTATGACAATTTTAGTGACGCTACAGGCTCAGCTCATTGTGGGAGAAGCACAGGTGATAAAAAGCCTGGCACCTGAGGGGATGCTGGCGGCTGTATTTGAAGACGACGGCCGGACCGGGTATTTCTATGCCCTCGATGAGTCCGTAGAAGGAAACCCGATTCTTGATGCAGTGCATATCTACAATGTTGAGGATATATCAGACGCCCACATTCCTTCTGACGTTAAAATCGGCTGGTCTGAAGACAGTCAGAAGTGCGTGCTCCTTATCAACGGATATCCGCATGCAGCGTTCGATTTCGTGGGGAAAAACGGGTACTGCAGAAGCGGATACCCACCCCCGATTAACAAGGTTTGGTCTGTGTCCGGCCATGAGTGGAGCGATTCGGTGGATGACTTTTTCCGGTGAGTTACGGTGGGCTTAACGCCTGCCGTTTTCTTTATCCATCGTGAAAATGTCGCCCTGAAGAGACCGGACGATTTCATGGACCTACAAATGATAAAGCAGGTATCCAAATGCCCGCTTCTCGCTCATAGCTGACAATCTATACAACCACAGTTACGAAAACAGGTTGCAGGTGAAGGTGGGATCTTCTTTAGACGTGAGTAAGTTAACGGCCGGAAGGCAACGAAGCTGATAACAAATCGAGTTTATTTAGGGATAACAGCGTACCAGAATGCTGACGTGTAACGTGAAGTCACAGCAAAGAGTTAACAGACTCAATTGATTTTTAAGGAGAGGAAATGAAGCTTTTTGATTATCTGAAGATGGAGTTTCCTGGCCTTACGCCTGAAGATACCAAAGTCCACCTTGCACAAATTAATGATTATAAAGAGGATCCGTTGGTTAAATTCCGTGCAGAGACTTTTGATGAATGGCAGTGCTGGCAGAAGCGACTGGAGTTTAACCGAAGATATGTCGTTTCACTGATTAGGATCCCGGGGACGGAAACCTGGCTATTTGCGGGAGCATTTCAGCAGACAGGCAATGCGGGAAAGAAAGCCTATCCTGGTCGTGAGGAACTGTATTATCAATACCTCCTTGAGAAAATTCCTGAGACTGAAGAATACGCAGGAAGGATGTATATCAGCTTTAAAAATACGGCCCGCAACTTCATTCGCCTCGGTGAAAGTATTCAGAGCGAACTGGTTATCAGCTCAATCACCCCGGTACGTCTGACCTTCGGCGAGTTTCCCGGCTACCGCAACGTTGTGCTGGACCGGAACAGCATCGGCGCTATCCTCAGACTTAATCTCCAATCCTGGCGCACCGCGCTTTCCGTGGTTAAAGGCATATATGTATTAACCGATCGGGACGGTGGAAAACTTTACGTTGGAAAAGCCGATGGAATCGATGGGATATGGGGCCGATGGGAATATTATTTTGGTTCCGGACATGGCGGCAATGTAGGGCTTAAGGAAGCTTTCGGCACATGCGATGAAAATCGACTGCAGAATATTACTTTCTCGATCCTTGAAGTCATGGATCTTAATGCCGAAAAAGGTGAAATTGACCGTCGCGAAACTCACTGGAAACAAATACTGCTCTCGCGGGAGTTCGGCTATAACCGAAACTAATCAAGCCTATACAAGCACGCTGAACTGCTCCCCATTGATTAGGACCAGGCATCAAGGGGAGCAATTGCGCACTCTTTTTTGCAGACCTTAGTCGTTGCTGTGGGTTGCTATGTGGAAGAAACGGACGTCACTACTCTCTCGGTCAGCCTGTATTCATTTGCCCAACTAACACAACATCCTGCTGGCTGGAACCCCATATTCAAACCTGAGGTGAAAGCAGAATCCCTGCCGAAAGGGATTGTTAAAATTGTAAAGGAATGACGAGAAACTAACGGTAAATCTGGCTTTAAAAGGCTTAAGGGAAAGTGCAGGCTAAGACAGTGAACCCGCGCTTGTAAGAGCCCAGTAATGAACTCACCAGAGCCAGCGTCGTCTGGCTGTTTGCCAGGAACCCTGCCAGAGGTCAAAACGCTTCAGTCGTTCGAGTTAGCTTAGCACGGCATCTTCCCCCTGAGATGAAAGGGTGTGCTCAGAAATTGCGAGACCAAAAAGGCCTTCTGCCACAGGGAAAACTTCGCATTCTGATATCAGATCCCCCAGCTCTTTCTCTATCTTCTGATAATCTGCTTTTACAATTAACTGGATTCCCATCAGCGTGTAAACTCAACAATGGCTACCTGCTGAAGCGCCTGGCTAACCCGGGTCAGAACCGCGTCAGAGACTGATTGCCCTCTGATATCATAGACAACTCTACAGCTTCGAATGTTAGGTGGAAGGTGTGACAGCCCGTAAGAGATTCTGCCAAGATTAAATGCAATACTCAGTTGTATAGATTCGCTGGATTCCAGGCTGTGGTTAGCAACCAGAAGAATCTCGCCTCGTTCTTCATTTACAAATTCTGGTGTAAACACCGTACCTCCCTCTCATGACCTACGAAAGTTACTTTTTTCTGAACATTCATAGTTAAATATGTCCGCTCTACTAACCGGTATAAGCTACTTTTTACCACAGTGCTGATATTGAGGCTTCAGATATTCTTCTTCTTCAGGCTTGTGAACCATTTGAGGTGCGATCTAAAGACCAGTTTCGCGTTTACCTTACACCATCGTATACAGTAGACAATTTCACAGTTTTAACAACACTCGCACCTATGGCATTATCTACTCAAGTCCACACATAGGTAAGCTGTCATGTCTATTTCTATCAAAGCAACAACCAACACGCGTACGGGGATCAGGGGAGTACAACGATACGGGACTATGTATCGATGGCGTGTAGATACGGTAAGATTCAGAAGCCTTACTGGACAAGACCCAACGCTACCATTCATTGCCCTTCTTAAAGACCGAAAATCGGGGTGTATCGATTCTGTAGGATTTACAACGATAGAAGAGGCTGCTGATGACCTTTGCAGCTTTTTAAATGCCATGACAGGGGACATATTTGGGTACCGGTGACCATTTTCAAAACATGACTAATTAATAGGAAACACTAAACGGGCGTAGATGCAACGAAATATGTAACGAGTAATCGCCGATGAGTGCTGACAGGTAACGGAAAGCAGGGAATGGCTGGCGTTGCTGGCGTGGGTACCATCTTCTTTAGATATCGTCTCGATTACTTTAATTTGAGAGCAAGTTAGGTTATCGCTAAAATTCTGGGCTAACTTATTTATTTAAAAAGGAAATTCAGGGCGTGGCAAAGTTTTTTTTTAGCTTAAGGTTACAGGAAGCAATCTCTTCAATACCTGTCATGAAGATGCTTGTTGAGCAGGCAGAAGCGAATATATCCCGTGCACTAATTGATGCTGATAAGCCAGAAGCCGTTGAGTCTGGGGAATTTCCGGATGAACAACATCATGAAGATGGTCGAATTACAACGTTTCCAAGTACTTACTATTCATGCGGTTCGTGCTTTGGCTATGATGAAGATGAAGTTAGGTCTGAATACAAACATCTGATCGCGCAGCTGACCCGCCGCTCCGTATTTCTTACCATTTTTGGTCTGTTCGAACACCGTATGGTTGATTGCCTCGCACTAATGGACGACCTTTCAAGCAAGACCACAGACAAAACGCGCAAGACCATTGAAGATTGCCACAAGCGTCTCAAACGCAACTTCGGCGGTAAAAGCATCAAGGATGTCGATCACCTGGCTGTTATCCGAAACATCATGGCTCATAGCGATGGTGTTGCAGAAGATTATAAGACTCTTTCCTGTAAAAAAACAAAAAAAACTGAATATGAAAAACGTCTCCTGCGTGCTATTCCTCGTGCGATGGCTGAGAACGCCGGTGTGTCAATTAACATGTTTAATGACATACTTATGGATGATCGGTTTCTGATGTATGCCGTCGGTGAATTTGAGCGCTATGTTAATGAACTGAACACTGCAGTTCGCACTTATCAAAGCAGGTTGACCTGAAGGAACCGTCTGCTTATACGCTCAGTTATGATGTAAAGTAAGCAATTCACAGTCTGGATATTCTTTTAACGGAGTTATTATATATAAGTTGCAGACTACTCGCTAAATTTGGTGATAAAGGTGCAATTAACTCAGGTAAAATGATCCCTCGTGTAGGCTGAGTTATTGGTGAGGCTTTTGATGGAGTTTCAACCAATCTTGTTGGTAATATAGCGAGGAAGCCCTTCATTGAAGGAAATATAATCAATGATGTCTAAAGATGGTCTGAGTATGTCGAATACTGAATTGAAAAATTAGTATACCCCTAATGTTGCGTTTCGATTGTGATAATTATGGCCCACCTAATGGTGGGCTCATATTAACGTTATGATATCAATGGCCAGTAATATATCTAATTATTCAAAAGCTGAACCACCACCAATCGCCCACCATCCTCTGAAGACAGAATGAACTGGGTGTTGTCCTCCAGCAGCAACTTTTCACCTATGCCGACAGTTTTCCGATCGGGAAGTGATATGAGCCCGCTAAGCCCCTCGTTAACCAGCCACCACTGGTCATTATGGAAGACGAAATAACCAACCCTTTTCTTCTGCTCATCGGTGGTTCGTTCGTTAGGAGCAATCAGTCGGTTGACGTGCCATGCATATAATGACTGACCGCTCCACACCATAAGCCGGTGATCATCTGGCCTGAAAGTTCCAGCTTTTCTCGACGAATACAGATTCAGGATGGGGAGTTTGACTTTGTACGGTGTACCGCAATAGGGACAAACGGGTTTGGTCTTGCCATTGAAAACGTACCATTTCTGGTCACAATCATTGTTCTGGCATGGCTGGATGAGATCAACGGTTTTTACAAGGGCGCTCTCCCATTCATCAGCTGTCGGGCGCTTCGACGGATCATGCAACCCGTCAATAAAAGCCCGGTCGAAGAGAGGTTTCAGGTAGGGCCCCATAATGGTGTACGGGATTTTCTGAGGATCTGCCCACGGGAGCGAAAACGATGAGACCTGATTAGGCTCTGTCGCATTAGCGTAGAGAGGTTAGCAAAAGTGGCGCTGCCGGTTATTTAGGCAGCCTACAGATAAAATTGTTCCGCAGGTGACAATCCCTCATTTTGCGGATGCTGATATTGTTCTTTACGTATCATGTGGAGCAATTCGATACCAGCCAGTATCGTCTGCGCACGCCGAAATGATTTGAATCCCAACATCGGGCGAGTTCGACGTTTGATATTCCTGTGGTCTTGCTCAACGAGATTATTCAGGTACTTACTTTGCCTGATAGTGAGGGTTTCTTCATCAGCTTTCCCGGTATTGAGTGTGGCCAGCGCCGCTGTATTGGCACCACTCTTATCGATAGTCACGACCTCCGGTTCGCCATGGTGACGAATGGTCTTGCGGAAGAAACGCAGTGCAGCTGCTGCATCTCGTTTGGCGGTGAGCAGGAAGTCGATGGTCAGGCCGTCGGTATCCACTGCACGGTACAGATACTTCCACTGGCCTTTGATTTTGATATAGGTTTCATCCATCCGCCACCGACGACCCACCTTACGTTTATGTCGACGAAATGCCTTGTCCAGCAAGGGCACCAGGCGGATGACCCAACGGTGAAGTGTGGAATGGTCAACGATTACCCCACGCTCTGCCATCATCTCTTCCAGGTTGCGCAGGCTGAGCGAGTAAGCCAGATACCAGCGGGCACATTGAGCAATGACATCGATGGGATAATGCAGGCGTTTGAAAGCTTTTCGGATGAGAGACATGGGCAGGCAATATATCAAAAAAACAGCATGTTACCTGACTACGCCTTAATGCGACAAAACCCTAAAAGGAGACAATGTGAATCTTCGTGAGCAAAAACAGTGCAAAAGTTTCACGAAAAAAAGCAGCATGAGCCGAAAAAAGGACCCGTAGATGGCAATGGGATTTAATGACGGAACGGGTTAGGGGCATACCAAAAGGGAGCTTGAGGGGCGGCAGGGGGACTAGTTGAGCAATATCCCAGACAGCAGATGAAAATTTGCAGGCAAAATCTCACTGTTTACCTGCAACAATTGTTTCTCTCGGGAGGTAAATGTTTCATCATTTTCTAATGAAATAGACGGATATTACCGCTCAATAACGACCACGGACATTATTTCCGCACCGGTAATCAGGCTGAACAGTCCGGATCTGGTCCTCGTATGATCGCATAAATTAAAGCCTGAAGGTCTCGGATATCGTCAGCCCCCATTCCGCGCTGATGGCAAAAAAGAAAATATCTGATTTACACTGTTCTGAATTTAGGCTTGGGTTGATTTGGTCGTAATCTCAAAAATGTATTGAACTAAAGAGGATCTATTTACAAGATATGCCTGTTCCTTATTGACAAATCCCGCCTCCATACATCTATCTGGAGAGGTAGTCGGCCACTAGGCTGTGTCCCTTAATTGCATAACCTTTTGTAAAACAATCTGATACAACCCAGTTTAACCATTGCCAGATAATTCCTCGCCGTTTTGTCGTAACGTGTGGCGATGCGACGATATTCTTTCAGGCGACCAAAGCAACGTTCAACAACATTGCGATTACGGTAAGCATCACGATCGAGCTGTGAACGACCATCCGACGCCATTTTCTCATTTAATTTGCGAGGGATGACGGTTTTTATACCCTTGTTTTTCAGTTCGTTACGTAACGCATGTCCGGAGTAGGCTTTGTCAGCCAGTATGGCATGACCACGGCGCTTCATGCTCCCGTTCTGACGCTGAACACCAATGCCGTCCAGAAGACGTTGTGCAAACTGGCTTTCGTGAGCCTGACCGGGACTCAGCACGATGTTTAACGGCAGACCGCTTCCGTCTGTCGCCAGATGGATTTTGGTGCCAAAACCACCGCGAGAGCGACCCAGCCCATTATCTCCGGCGATATCGGGATGTTTTTTTGAGCCCCGGCTGCACATCTGAGTGCACGGATATTACTGCCATCCAGCGCTGTCGCTGACCAGTCAATAAGACTGTTTGTATCAAGTAACGTAAGTAACCTGTTGAAAATAATATTAATAACTCCTGACTTTGACCACCGCTGAAAACGGTTGTAAACGGTCTTCCATGGACCATATCGCTCAGGCAAATCGCGCCATGGTGCGCCTGAACACAGCACCCAGAACATACCGTTGATGATCATACGGTGTTCTGCCCATGGGCGTCCGGCCCGTGGTGTTGCTGGTTTAGCAGGTAATAAGGGCTGGAGGAGAGCCCATGCTTCATCGGGAAGATCGTAACGAGCCATAGTTCAATGTGTTTTGGAAACAGGCAGTTACTATAGATCAGTTGATTAAGGGACACAGCCTAACGAAGCGGGTAAGGTCATCTACAAAACAATAACCCGTGACGTGGTGAAATATGTTCAGTCTCCGAATCGTATTGTATGTAGGTTTGATGATGATGCTGTGCAGCTGCGTCAGCGCGCCATCGATGCTGCCAACTCCATCCCCGGATTTGATGAGCCCCCCGTGCAAAGCAAGTGACGCCGCGAAGGACAGCGACGAAGATCTGCAGGCTGATATTGAAAGCACTCAGTGCTTGCGGCAACTGAGATTGGATAAGTACCGCTGGCAGGCTTATTATAAAGCGATAGCCCGATAGGTTATTTTCTTGTTGAATTCAATCCCTGTCTTGCTTATATTCTACCCAAAAATGAGTAGGTTGGTTGTGATTAGAAAATGTTATGTAAGAATGTCTGATCAAGCTTCAGGTGACAAACTGTCATTGGAAGTACTTGTATCAGATGGTGGACTTAAGATTTTCATCTATGATTTTAATAAAGGAGTGGCGACTCTCTCTCATGCTATAAAAGATAAGCAGAGTAAGTATATTTTACAAGGTGAACGGAATGCCGGGCATATCAATCTTGTCAGAGATAACACGATTGATTACACTCTTTGGGTGGTTAATAATTACACCGGTGGAAATGGTGATTCCGATAAATCCTCTCCTGTGCTTTGCGCATTGTGCGAGGGGCAGATACTCATTATCGAATGCAAAAAGACTTTTATAAGAAAACCATTAAGGCTTGATGAGCTCAGGTTTGGGTCGTGACGCTGATTTAGTGTTAATGGTTGATTGTCAGATACCATCCGATGACCTTATCGTGCATTTCTTCTGATTTTGAAAAGCAGATTGTCCTTCGGGTAAGGCGCTTAAGGTGAGTCCGCAGATTCAGGTTATGACGCTCTATTCGCTGGGTATATTTCTTGCTGACTACATGGCTGGCTGAGTCCAGCAACGTCCGGTATACCGGCCACGCATCGGTCATGTAGAAGGCAATATTAAATTTGCTCAGCAGTGCCAGAAGCCGCTGTAACGTCACCGCATTTCGGGGGCCAAAGACGTGAGCAAGAACCCGCTTTCGGATGCGGTCATAGGCATAAAAGAGCCAGCGTGGATTGCCTTTACAACATACGAATGACCACTGCTCATCAGCTTCACAACAGATGACAACTTCTGCTCCGGGCTCAATGTGTTGCGCTACCTGTTTCGGCGCCAGTTTTTTAGATGGCGGAGGACAGTATTGAGGCTGATATCAAGGACTCGTGCAGTGTCACGACACCCGGCCCCATTCATTGCCATATCAATAATGGATTGATGGGTATCGGGTTTAGCGGCGTTGTACTGAAAGCTGAGCTGGAAGGTTTTCAGGCAGAGCTTGCAGCGATAGAGCTGAGCACCTGACGTTGAGTGACCATTACGGATAACCCCTTGAGTTTCAGAGCAACGGGGACAAACCACATCAATCTTTGCCATCACTTATCCAAAAGGCGAAGTATACAGCAGCACTAAGTTGGCGTCATGACCGGATTATCGGTGAAATCTCCAAGGGTTACGTAGAATAAAGCCAAACACCTAGCAGATACAGGGTAGCAAAAATGTTGGTTTCTGACATTACCCCCTCAATAATTACTATGTAAAAGCCACATTAAAACTATTTTACCGGCACCCTTATCTCGAATAGTCTCACTGAACAGCCTAATTCAGAAACGCATAAATAGCTATAGAGACTAAGATGAGAACCACATACCAGCAAACGTTGTTAATAAACTTCGTAAGTCGCGAAGATATCGACGAATGGCGAAATCTTTTTTTACCTAATTTCCCTGACTTGCGTATCGCGAGCTGGGATGACCCTTCAGTTGAGCCTGAAAGTGTTCACTATGTTTTAGTGTGGGAGCCTGAGAGAGGCAAGCTTGCTCAATTCCCAAATTTACGCGTGATATTAAGCGAGGCAGC
Source organism: Klebsiella sp. X1-16S-Nf21 (assembly GCF_002837615.1). Taxonomy (NCBI): domain Bacteria; kingdom Pseudomonadati; phylum Pseudomonadota; class Gammaproteobacteria; order Enterobacterales; family Enterobacteriaceae; genus Klebsiella; species Klebsiella sp. X1-16S-Nf21. The sequence continues at coordinate 71,991 of NZ_PJDK01000016.1, read as the reverse complement.
AGGAGTGGATCATATTTTGAATGATTCGACAGTTCCCGCCAATATTCCAATCACTCGCATGGTTACGCCAGAAACTGAGAGCAGAATGGCTGATTATGTGACTATGGCATGTTACCTGCTTGTACGCCAGATTCCGCTGGTGATGCAGGCGCAGAAAAGGCAGAGCTGGAACAATAAGCTAACAGGCAGACTAGTGAACGAAACGTCAGTAGGTATAATGGGTATGGGACGTCTAGGCACTGCTGTAGCTAAACGCCTGTTGGCCAATGGCTTCACTGTGCGAGGCTGGTCGCGTACCGAGAAAAATGCCCACGGTGTACAATGTTACGCTGAAAACGATCAGTTAGCAGCTTTTCTTCGCGAAAGTCACATTTTAGTTAATTTACTTCCCGACACTATAGCAACACGTGGCATCATCAATGCAGAACTTCTAGAGCAATTACCTCCGAATGCAGGACTGATTAATGTTGGACGCGGCCACCAATTGGATCATGATGCGTTATTGGTCGGGCTAAACAACGGACATTTGAGCGGCGCTGTGTTGGATGTTTTTCCAGTGGAACCCCTACCGCCTGAAGATCCTTTGTGGACACATCCCCGGATAATCATTACCAGTCACGTTGCATCGTTGATTTCTAACACCGCTAAAGCAAAACAGGCTATTGAGATTATTCAGGCTGATCGTTCTGGATTGCCATTACCGTTGGTATTTAATCGTGAGTACGGTTACTAAATGTACAGAATAAATGCTCTGTGGGAATTAGTCAGAAAAGTTTACGGGAGGAGGGATGAGGTTGAAACACAAGAAGTATGGCGTATTTATGACGATTACAATGCTAAACTCTTGATCGTGATCGGATAAATTCCATAGAGTCTGGCGAGGAAGAAATGAATGCAAAACAGGAGCAGTTAACAGCAGCGAGGCTTGCCGAAAACTACAAATTCGGTAAAATGTAATTTTAGGAAACATAGAGTTATGTTCTAGCCTTTTATAGTACTATCACATACAACAAGACTCATCAATTGGTATTTATACAACCAAGGAAGCTTGTAAAATATTTGTTACCCTTCGGGAATCATCCCTAATAACAACTTATAATCTTCATCTAAGATATGCAAAAGTCTTATGTTGTTATAGTTTTTTTTAATTCAGAAGCAATATAATTAATATTTGTGCAAAAGGAATGAGTAAGTGCATAATATTGAAAGTCACCGAGAAAGTTTTACCCCTTGTCTTGAGTAAGAGTTAACACCTGTCGTTATGAATGACTTGGCTTTTGTTTGACTGAATCCCCATATTGGCGCAGAAATCAAAATGTAACTTACACCGGCCATGCCTTAGATCTTGCCTTTAGGAAGATAATCATTATGTAATGTAACGTCATTCTGAAATTTCACCTGCTGCTGATAGTGGCTTCAAGGATGACATAGTTTCTTGCCGTACGACAATAGTTTCTTATAAACGATAAAGTGTATAAACCACGTCACTTACTTAGGAAACCTCGTGAACATGAATGAACGTCAAATTCAAATCGCTCTTGTTCCCTCTTCCTACATGTTTTCCTCTCCATGGTATGGGCTGTTGAGATCAACCACATCCACAACGATACGAATCTGATCTATTTGTGATAAAGCCTGAGGAACATACGCTATTATGGTTATTAACTGTGAGAACTTACGTCGGGCAGCGCAACGTGCGCTACCGGGCTTTGCATTCGATTATGTAGATGGTGGCGCTGACAACGAGCAGACTCTGAGACATAACAGAGAAGTCTTTGAACGTTGGATGTTTAAACCAACGGTATTAAAGGATGCAAGTGTACGCAGTCTGCATACACCACTTGGAAATGACCTATTAGCTGCACCGCTGCTGATAGCTCCAACTGGTTACAATGGCATGCTGCGTCATGAGGCCGATCAGATGCTAGCGCGAGCCGCCGCGCATAGCGGCATAGGTTATATTCAGAGCACCGTTTCGACGGCATCACTGGAAGAGACTGCAACTGTTAGCAGCGGGCCGCGCTGGTTTCAACTGTATGTTCTGAAGGACCGCGCTGTCACAGCCAACTTGATTGAGCGAGCGCGCCATTCAGGCTGCTCGGCGTTGGTAGTGTCGGTAGATGCAGTGCATTTCGGCAACCGTGAACGCGATAAATCGCACTACCGACGGCCGATGAAGCTTTCGTTCCGTGCGCTGGCAGATGTAGCACGCCACCCTGGATGGGTGTGGCGTACACTACGTCCTGCAGGGATGCCGGGCTTTGGTAACCTCAAACCTTACCTTCCCTCAGAGTTTCAGCGCGGTATGGGCGCGGCCACCTACTTCGCCCAACAGATGGATCCTACATTAACCTGGCAAACACTGGAATGGATACGCGAATTGTGGCCGGGGCCGTTGTATATCAAAGGTATAATGACGACTGAAGATGCATTAGCCGCACAACAACTAAAGGCCGAAGGTATTGTAGTATCTAACCACGGCGGTCGTCAGTTAGATGGAACATTTAGCCCAATGCTGGTTTTGCAAGACATCCGAAAGGCGGTGGGCCCTAACTTTAACGTGTTACTCGATAGCGGCTTCAGACGCGGTACTGATGTGGTAAAAGCTCTGGCGTTAGGCGCAAATGCAGTATTACTGGGACGTCCACTATTATACGCAGTGGCTGTAGGAGGCGAAGCGCTGGTGTCAGCCACCCTAGAATCGTTGATCGCTGAAATCGATCGTACAATGGCACAGTTGGGCTGTACCGATATCACTGAACTTCATTCTGGACTGCTCCATCATGCAAGGAATTAACCGACGTACAGTTCCGCCTACATCTACACAGGCGATTATAAGACCCTATTTTTTAGGTGTGAAGTTGCAGAAAGTTAGAAGACGGAAAGTACGTTATGATCCTTTACACTTGCTATATGAGTAAGCGTAGAGTGAGAACCATTTTGGCGAGCTATGCCTATCAGGTTCGTAATACGGTGCGACATGGTGTAATTTCGCTGGCAATTGTGTTAAAACTCGTTGAACCCGGTTACGCATTTGTCTGCAATACACAGTTTAAGCCTGCAAGATGGGTCTGCGAGTGGATGACTTTTCTGCCGGTTTGAAGACCAACAACGTAGCCGTTGCTAGTGTTGAGCCTGCGTTGTGGTTAACACGAACCTACGTCCACAACCGCCCGCTCTTCATCTTCGTATTACCGGACAACAGCACCGGTACGGGCATGTCATCGGTGTGGAGCTTGCCTTCAGTCAGCACATAGCACCGAAGCCCCCCTCCTGCGGGGTGACAGGAGCTGGCAGCATCCCTCCACTCAGCCCGACAGCAGTGAGCTACTCAGCGGCCGTATACTTCAAACTGACGAAACTGCTCTGTGTGCTCTGGGTTAGAGCTCGGGCAAGCCTCGTCGTGAGAATAGAATTTGTCTACGGGCATGGGCTCAGTCCAATCAATCAACTTACGAACTCAGATCCCCAGATGGGGATTATCATTGGCCGGTAAATCTTAAGACTGCTTCAAAAAAAACGTATTCCGATCACGGCATAAGGTATATCAGCAAGCAGATGTCGAGGGATTGGTCCACCCAAATTTCATAAGGTCCTTTTCCATTTTAGGGAATAATTTCTCATTTTTTATCTTTGAAGCTTTTTTAGTTACAAAAGAATAACCAATAAGAAACACTTATCACATTTTTTTTAACTCTTAGATATAGAAAATAACTAATTTCGCCAATAGAAGATTCTAAGTAATGTTACATCTCTTGGTTTTCCTCGGACAACCTCCAGCCTGTAGCCACAATGACAACGGAAGGAAATAGCCATGTATTCTCTCCATACAGTGAAAAAATCAATTAGTGCGTTTTTCTGTGCAGGAATGATGTCAGTTACAACTATCTCTGTTCATGCGGAAGAAGCCACGCATGTGAAAATGGGGATTGAACCTTGGCTGGGTTATGGTCAGTGGCATATTGCCTCGGCTAAAAATCTTTTTGAAAAGGAAGGTCTAAAACAAGTCGAGATCATTAATTTCGCTGAGGATAAAGATATTAATGCCGCACTGGCGAGTGGGCAGATAGACGCAGCTAATATCGCTACCCATACCGCGATGGGAATGATTTCCGCAGGTCTCCCAGTGAAGATTGTGCTATTACTCGACCAGAGCAATAGCGCAGATGCAATTCTGGCCACTAAAGATATTTTAAGCATTAAGGATCTCAAAGGTAAGCAGGTCGCCTACGAAGAAGGCACAACCAGTGATATTTTACTCAGAAGTGCCATAGCATCTGAAGGATTATCCTTTAATGATATAAAACCTGTTCCTATGCCTGCCGCTTCAGCAGGGAATGCTATAATAGCAGGACGGGTTCCTGTTGCTGTGACGTATGAGCCCTATCTGAGCATGGCCCAAAAAAGCGATACAAATCTTAAGATTCTATACAGTGGTTCCTCTGATCCAGGATTGATCAGCGATGTTCTGGTAATACGTGACGATTTCATCAAGACTCACCCTGATGCCATTAAGGCACTTATTCAGACCTGGGGTAAAGCGCTAGACTATTACAATGCCAATACGACAGAAGGTCGCGCTATTATCTCTAAAGCAGTGGGCACAACTCCAGAAGACTTAAATACGGCATTCGATGGCGTGAAATATTTTACCCTAAGCGATAACAAAGCACTTCTGGCTCACGACTTCACAACGAAAACGTTCCCCCATATTCTTAAAGCAGCAACTGCTGCGGGCATTATCACGCAGCCCATTACAACTGAACAAACCATCGATACTCGTTTCGCAAATGCGCAATAACCACATTAAAGATCTGTCCGCTGATTTTATAAGTGGTGAAGACTTGCACACGGAGGAATTATGAGTTCTCTCGAAACTCAGAAAGTAAATGTCCATGCAAAAAAAAGGCGGTATTCAAACTTATTAACCATAGGGAAAGAGCCTACACGTTCTCAGTTCCTCACAATCTCTGTAGCAGTTTTCGTACTGCTCCTTCTTATATGGTGGCTTGCGACATCCAGCGGCACCATTAAACCCATTTTCCTGCCAGGAATCGAGAATGTCCTGCTTCGGATGATAACTCTTGCGCAAAACGGAACGTTACAGAGTGATATTGCCAGCAGCCTTTATCGCATGATCATTGCTTTCACTATTTCGTCATTAATGGCAATTATCATTGGTGTTTTAGCTGGGTGCTATGGGTTATTCAAGGCGATTGTTGAACCGCTTGTTGACTTTATCCGCTATATGCCAGTTGTTGCTTTCGTCCCCCTTACCATCTTGTGGACAGGCACTGATGATATACAGAAATTTCTAGTCATCTGGATCGGTACTTTTTTTCAACAGGTACTGATGATGATTGATGCGATTAAACGTGTTCCATCTGATTTTGTCGGTTTGGGCAGGACACTCGGCTTGTCAGACCGAAAAACTCTCCTCCAGATTGTCATTCCTTCCGCGTTACCCTCGATATGGGATGCATTACGCATAAGTCTTGGATGGGCATGGACATGGCTTGTTCTTGCTGAACTTGTAGCATCAACTTCTGGGCTTGGCTATCGGATCGTCGTTTCTCAACGCTATTTTCAGACAGATACAATCATCGGCTACATACTCCTGCTTGGTTTCCTGGGGCTCATTACTGATCAAATTATGCGTGCAGCTGAGCATGTACTTTTCCGTTACAACCGGAGACGTTCCTGATGGCAATTTTGACGCTTAATAAACTGGAAAAAAGTTTCTCATTGGGCAAGACCCGGCGTCAGGTTCTGCATGGCATTGACCTCACGCTCAACGATAACGAGTTCGTTTCTATTGTCGGCTCATCTGGATGTGGAAAAAGTACCATGCTGTCAATAGCTGCAGGTCTGGAGGATTTCGATAAGGGTGATGTTCTTGTTGATGGTGAATCAATAACAGGCCCAGGACTGGACCGTGGAGTGGTATTTCAGTCATACACGCTGCTTCCCTGGCTGACAGCTAGAGGCAATATTGAGTTTGCTTTAAAAGCAGCAGGAACACCAGCCAGAAGATGCCGTGAAATCGCTCAAGAACATCTTGAACTCGTGAAACTGGGCAATGCTGCAGACCACTGGCCCAGCGAACTTTCCGGAGGAATGAAGCAACGTGTTGCCATTGCTCGAGCACTTTCCTACCGACCTAAGATTCTTCTGATGGATGAACCGTTTGGTGCTCTTGACGCCATGACTCGCCATCAAATGCAGCAACTACTTATCGAAATCTGGGAGAAACACCGCCTCACAGTAATGTTTGTTACTCATGATATCGAAGAGGCGGTCAGGCTTTCCGATCGGATAGTGGTAATGGGTCAAGGATATATAGACACCACTTTCCATGTTGAGTTATCTCGCCCTCGACAGGAGGGTATAAATCGTGAACCAGAATTCATTGAACTTCAGCATGAAGTACTGAACCGTATTCATCAACACTCCTAATTAACTGTTAAGGATTAAACATGTCTCCGACATTTCATGACCTTTCGAATTCCGAAGTACTGCCAACCCATTTATTCAAACGCACAGAATCTGATTTGTCATTTTTCATCGAAAAGGTCAAGCCGATAATTGAGGCCGTTAGGTCAGAAGGCGACCAGGCTCTAATCCGTTTCGCTCGTGAGTTTGATGGTGTGCGACCAGAGACCTTTTCTATAAAGGCAGAAGAGCAAGAGTTTGAAGACGCATTTGCCCGCGTTGACCCGGAGGTAATCGAATCAATTCGTTTCTCCGTCGAAAATGTTCGTGCATTTCATGAGGCACAGAAACCAGAGGAAATGTGGTGGAAGGAGATGAGACCGGGGGCTTTTGCCGGTGATCGCCATGTTCCGATAGATGCTGTTGCCTGCTATGTTCCTCGTGGTAAAGGCTCATTCCCGAGCGTACTGATCATGACTGCAGTCCCAGCCATCGTGGCGGGAGTCCCGCTTCCGGTCGTAATCACCCCTCCCGGCCCCGATGGGAGGGTCGATGATGCAACGTTGATTGCTGCGCGTCTTGTTGGTATCAAGAATGTGTATAAATGTGGTGGCGCACAAGGTGTGGCTGCAGTCGCGTTTGGAACTCAGTCAGTACCAAAATGCCTCAAAATCGTAGGACCTGGCAGCCCATGGGTAGTTGCTGCGAAACGTCAGTTATCAAGCCTAATTGATCCAGGTATACCAGCAGGGCCGAGTGAGAGCCTGATTCTGGCTGATGACTCTATCGATGGTGCGCTGGCAGCGCTTGATCTTCTTATAGAATCCGAACATGGCCCAGATTCATCAGCTTATTTGGTAACTTCTAGCCCTCGTGTAGCTGAAGAAGCTATTGCCGCATTACCCATGTACTGGAAACAAATTGGAGAAAAACGTGCAGAGTTCTCCCAGAAAGTTTTGTGCGGCTCTCACGGAGGTGTGGTGCTGACAAAGGATTTCTCTACAGCTATTGAGTTCGTAAATCAGTACGCACCTGAACACCTGGAGGTACTTGCACAGGAACCTATGGATGTAATGACGAAAATTCGTAATGCCGGTGAAATATTACTTGGCGAACATACTCCAATCACTCTGGGTAATTTTGTACTTGGCCCTAATGCTGTTCTGCCAACAAACAGCGCAGCGAAAACGTCTGGTCCTCTCTCCGTTTTTGATTACCTCAAGAGAATCTCCATCGCCTATGTAACAAAAAGTGGCTACAAAGATCTGGCACTGCAAGCTAAACGCCTTGCAGAGTATGAAGGATTCCCTGGGCATGCTTTAGCCGTTTCGGACATTCGCCAGGATTTGCTAAAGGGAAGTAAGAATGACTGAACTTTTACGCCCACCCTATGCAGCGGAAGCGCGCAGGTTGACGCAGGAAGGCAAGTGGGAGTTGGCCAGTGAAAAGCTCAGCCAACTGATCACCGAAGTTACTGGCGAACAAACATTAAGCCTGCAGATTAATCGTGACCAATATAGTCTGAATTCTTTGAATGGGCGTGTTTCATTGGTAAATGGCCGTTCCTTTTTCTTTAAGTATCATCATGAAGAGGGAGAAGAGCAGACTATTCAAGAATATTACCGGGCGGCACTTTTGCGAGATCACGGTTTTGATGTAGATATCCCCGTCTACGCCTGCGGAGAACCTGGACGCCAAATTCTACTGTATAAGCTTCGCGATGATAAGCGGCTAGCAGATGTTTGCCGAGAGATTGAGACCAAATCGGACTGGGAGAAAATAGGACCGGTTATCGAAGCTCAACGTTATGCTGATCACAACATTTTATCCCATACGTTACCGACCTTGCGCATGGCGTCAACTGAGAAAGTAGCATCTGAACCCATTCATCAGTTGTTCTGGAATCGGCTAGTTTCGCCTGGCCATGACATCGGCCTTGGTGGTCGTGTAGCCAGCTTTTATGTCAATCAGGAATTTATTCTTGGTGACATGCAGTTGGACTGGCAGACACTGAGTAGTCTCCACTGGCGTATAAATGGCGTGTCATATGAAAAAAGTCTGCGAGAGCTCTTTTTAGAGGCTGGTCGTGAGTTAGACCCTCAGAGGTTAGCAGATCATGGAGTCGTTGTTGCTCACGGCGATGCCCATAACGCTAATGTATGGTATGAAAACCATCACAGCAAACCCAGGCTGGTTAGTTTTGATCCTGCCTTTGCCGGAAGTTCCATTCCAGCGTTGCTGGCTGAAATTAAGGCAACTTTCCATAATATATTTGCTCATCCTTGCTGGCTGTATGAAGCGGATGAAGCGGCAGAACGTTATAACGTGAGTGTAGCGCGAGATGGCAATACCCTTACTGTCAACCATGACTGGCAACTGACTCCTTTACGTAAAGCATTCCTTGAAAGCAAAGGGGAATTGTACTGGAAACCTCTGCTGACAGAAATGAAACGAAAGGGATGTCTACCTGATAACTGGCATCAAATTATGCGTCTTGCTCTTTTCTGTTGCCCAACATTAGTTATGAACTTACGGGGTGGTTCTGACAGCGTTCATAATGCAACAAGTTCAGCCATAGGTTTTTCCATTGCAGTCATGCTGGGTTGCGATGGGGATGATTATTTTAGCCGATGGATGTCCGCTCTTATGACGGAGAACTAATATGAAAGCAGTACGCTTATATGGTATCAGGGAAGTTAAAATAGAGCATTCTGCTCCACCGACGTTAAAATCGGGATGGGCTAGAGTTCAAGTACATGCTGCGGGAATATGCGGATCTGATTTACACAATTTCATAACCGGTAAATGGTTTAGCCGGTTGCCTGTTACGCCCGGTCACGAGTTGTTCGGAGTGATTGCTGAAATTAACGAAAGCGAAAGTCTATTCAGAGTCGGTATGCGCGTCGTCGCTGATTCTCGGGTATGGTGTGGAAGTTGCTTTTTTTGCCTTGCCGGGGAAAATAACCTCTGTGAAGAACTAGGCTTTGTCGGTGAAGTATTCGATGGCGGATTCGCTGAAGAAGTGATACTTCCCCTACAAAACTTACTGATTGTCCCTGATAGTGTTCCTGATGATATCGCCGTGCTGAGTGAACCTCTGGGTGTTGCACTCCGGGTGATTAATCAACTGAACCCATCTGCAGGTGACACGGTTTGTGTAGCTGGTGGGGGGACGATAGGCGGCTTAACCGCATTACTGCTTAGCCGGCTAAAAAAATGCCGGGTTCAGCTACTGGAACCTAATAAACAGCGTTATCAATTACTCTCATCAGTTGTTGGCCTTTCACCGCCCGGCACATTTTCATTAGCCGTTGAAGCTTCCGGACACCCGGCCGCGCTCATTGATCTCCTGAGTAGTATCAGGTCTGGTGGACGCATTGCCCTCGTGGGTATTTTTCATCATTCGAAGGGGCTGGATCTTAATAAGGTAGTTGAAAAAGAGATTACTCTTATTGGCTGTAGTGTGTTCCAAGATGAACAGAATGAGGCATTGCAGGTAATGGCTTCACTGGCGGAGGATTTAAGAAAGCTGATTGCGCCTCCCATTACTCTTGATGAGCTACCGGATGCCTATATGTCTCTCATCTCAGGAGACTCTCACTATCTCAAAACGGTGACCAATCAATGAATGTGTTATCTACATTTTCGCTAAAAGGAAAAAGAGCCCTGGTAACCGGTGCGACCAGAGGAATTGGTTATGTCCTCGCCAGAGCTCTGGCACAGGCAGGAGCCAGCGTCATTATAACTGGCAGGCATCAAGCCACCCTCACTAAAGCGGTTGACGCACTTACCCTGGAAGGTGCTGAAATCACAGGATTACTTCTGGATGTGACACAAACATCTCGCATTACTGAGGTCATTTCTGGCATCGGTAGAATCAATATTCTGATCAATAATGCAGGCATTGAGCAGGTTTGTCCGTCACTTGAAGTAAATGAAGCTCTTTGGGACAACATTGTCGGGACCAACCTGAAAGGGGCTTTTTTCTGTGCTCAAGCAGTAGCGAAAACCATGGCTAGTACTGGAAAAGGTGGAGTTATTATTAACCTCTGCTCATTAACCAGTTGCGTTGGCGTATCTGGCGCAGCGGCCTACGGTAGCTCTAAATCGGGATTGGTCGGGCTAACGAAAGCGCTCAGTACGGAATGGGCGGCTCATAACATTCGGGTGAACGGTATCGGGCCGGGATATTTTGAAACAGAGATGACGCAAGTATTTTATCAAGATACACAGTGGCGTAGTACTATGCAGCAAAAGATCCCCCTTGGGAGATTTGGTGAGTTAGATGACCTCGCGGGAAGCGTGGTATTTCTTAGCTCAGAGGCCGCTAAATATATTACCGGACAAACTTTATATATAGATGGCGGCTATTTGTCCTCTATTTAACGGTTTTATTCTTCCGGCGTTGTTAAAGTGGAATGGATCACCATAAATAATGCGCAAAGCGCGAGCAGTACGGCCCCGCCGGTAAGTAGCCACCCGGCGTGATGAAACGCGGTTAAGCTCCCCCGGGTATGGGCAGATCTGACATTGCAGGCGGTCACCAGCGCCGCGCCCGCCATCGCCCCAATGCGCTGGAGGATATTCAGAACGGGTGCGGCATCAGCGACGTGACGGCTGCCAGCCATAGCCAGGCCCGCAACCATCGCGGGCACTGTTGCCAGGGCTAAACCGAACCCTCTAACCGCTATTGCGCCCCCCACAAGCGTATAGCGACTTCCCGCATCAATCATTGCCAGTGGCAATGTGGCAAATGCCGCGAGCAAACCGCCAATAATAAGCACCGTTCGTGGCCCCCAGCTTATCAGAGAAGTAGCCGGCTACCGGAAATCCTATCAAAGCAGAACCATGAAAGTCACTGAAACCCGACTGAACACTCTGATCGATAATCGGATGCCCCACCAGTTTACGCTGATGGTCAGACAGGGAGTGCCAGAAAAGGGGGATTAATGTCGGATCTGCGCTAGGTCATCTTCCGTCAGATCGGTCATTTTCATGACGGTATTACGGTCAATGCCATTCTGCAGCATGGTACGGGCAATTTTCAGAGTGGCCTGACGCTCACATTCTGAACGGCCTATTAGCGTGTGCTCCGGTGATTTGCACATGCGCAAATTTTTCAGCCCAAAGGAGGCTAATCATCACGGGGATTACGTTCAAATCCCCTGCGCCCTCTTGCTGCCCATTCAGCATTGAGTACCACGTAACGCTCCCAGCGTTCACGCAGCTGTGCGAGCTTTAGCGGTACTTCTTTAGTGACAAAGGCTTCCGGTATTTCAAAGTCATCAAGATGCCCTTTCAGGTATGCATGTACGCCTTCCAACACATCAATCAGAGTGATGTTGTTACTTTGTTGACCTTCAAGAAGCGGCCCCTGCCAGCTATGCCAGAAGGCCTGATGGCGCAGACTGCTTTCGTCATTCGCGAGCCACCATAAATCGACAAAGATTCCTCGTGCAACTTTGAACGGCTGTTCATCAAACTGTTCGATGAGAAAGAAATAACACGGGATCTTGAGCGCGTTGATACGCGCAATTTCAATTTCAGCATCACGGCGCAAGGCAATCAGATTGCTAAAGCGCGAGCGCATACAGGCGACAGGGTTCAACACCCTTACCTTTTTATTCATTTCAGGCATGCCGGGGCCGGTTGCTTCTACATAAAACGGGGCGGTATACAGGTAAAGCTTTTCCCCCAGAAAATCAGAACGGTCAAAGCCTCCGGGTCGGTCGATAATATCCACCACATTTGGCTCGTCAGGCGCATCCGGTACGGCAAATAAGCGTCCATCATCCCGTTTGATATCGTGTGTATCCCGATCTATAAGCATAAACTGCGCAAGGGATGGGGGCTGGCCGTCTTTGTTCTCCCACGTCTTAACGTTGAGCGTTTTTGCTATAGCCGCAATATCATCTTTCCGGGCGCTGTAGTCGCAGTCAACAGATGTGGTGAGACGCTCATCAGGCAATCTGTCGCCGTATTGTGCATGATAATAGGATATCCAGTATTGCACAGCCTGACCGCCAACTGTGATAACAGCATGTTTGAACTGATCAGCGTTGCAGATCAGCTGCTGATTTAGCAGGTACATCTGCTCATAGGGGGGAATAACTTCTTGAACAGGCATAAAAAAACCATGAGCGAATTATGATTTATTGTGCCTCAAAGTTCAGGATCAGGCAAAAGCGATAGTATGAGAAAATTTGCTACTAGCTGACTTACTGAAGCGGCTTTTCACGGCAGGTTTGTAACCGGCACGACCACGCAAAACCTGCAATGCTACGGCTTCGTAGCGTTCATGCTGCTTTTGTTTAGCTTGTACGGGAGACATAATTTTGTACCTGACGGTGGTTATAAACAAATAAGTTGCAGTAACTATACGTCACGAATCTACGTCACGCAATAGCGTACTATTGTAGCAACTTCGATGTACTTCCAGATTAAAAAGTAAGTCCTGATCTCTTAGCAAATGTGGTGAACGGAATTGCCATTCCTTCAGCGGACTGTGCCGGGGTGGATGTTAATCTGGTAACTCCGGGCTGACTGCATCGCCACGCAGGCGCATGATGGTTTGTCGTGAGGTCCCAAACTCGCGGGCAATGGCGCTGATGCTGGCACCAGCTTTCAGGCGTTCAAGCGCTGCCTGCCGCAGTTTCTGGTTCAGCGCAGGTGGCCGACCAAATCGTTTCCCAGCAGCCCTGGTCCTTGCCAGGCCAGAATGCGTGCGTTCAATCAGCAGGTCCTTTTCAAACTCAGCCACCGCCGAAATGACCAGCATGGTCATCTTGCCGGCCGCGATGGTGAGATCCACGCCACCCAGCGCGAGGCAGTGAACGCGAATATCGGATGCTGCCAGCTGCTCCACGGTCTTTCGCACGTCCATTGCGTCACGTCCCAGGCGATCAACGTTGAAGGATCAGATCACGCATCCTCCCGACAACACAGACCGTTCCGTGGCAAAGCAAAAGTTCAAAATCACCAACTGGCCCATCTACAACAAAGCCCTCATCAACCGTGGCTCCCTCACTTTCTGGCTGTACAATGAGGCGATTCAGGCCTGGTATGGGTCAGCAATGCCTTCATCCCGGGGAAGACCTCAGCGTTATTCTGACCTTTCCATTACCACTGTCCTGGTGATTAAACGCGTGTTCAGGCTCACCCTGCGGGCTGCGCAGGGTTTTATTGATTCCATTTTTGCCCTTATGGAGGTTCCGTTGCGCTGCCCGGATTACAGCAGTGTCAGCAAGGGGGGCCAGGTCGGTTAATGTCAGCTTTAAAACACCCACCCGGGGTGAAATCGCACACCTGGTGATAGATTCCACCGGGCTGAAGGTTTTTGGTGAAGGCGAGTGGAAAGTCAAAAAGCACGGCCAGGAGCGCCGTCCTATCTTGCGAAAGCTGCTTCTGGCAGTCGATGGCAAAACACATGAAATCATCTGTGCAGACCTGTCGCTGAACAACGTCACGGACTCAAAAGCCTTCCCATGCCTTATCCGGCAGACTCACAGAAAAATCAGGTCAGCCGCAGCAGATGGGGCTGACGACACCCGGTTCTGTCACGATGAACTGAGGCGTAAGAAAATCAGCGCGCTTATCCCGCCCCGAAAAGGCGCGGGATACTGGCCGGATGAGTATGCAGACCGTAACCGTGCAGTAGCGAATCAGCGGCTGAACGGAAGTAATGCCCGGTGGAAATGGAAAACAGATTACAACCGTCGCTTGATAGCAGAAACGGGCAATGTACCGGGTGAAACAATTGTTCGGTGGGTCACTGACGCTGCGTGATTATGATGGTCAGGTAGCAGAGGCTTTGGCCGTGGTGCGAGCGCTGAAAAAAATGACGAAGGCAGGTATACCTGAAAGCGTGCGTATTACCTGAAAATACAACCCGCTACAGGGTTACTTACCAGAAATCTGATTTATTCAACAAAGCCCATCGGCCCGCGAGTTATCACGCATATGTAAGCATCCCGGTAAAGCGGACCATTCACATTTAGAGATCTTCCTGCATACTGATTATGTTCCTGGAGGAGATCGCCATGCTCAAAGCCCGATTCACCGAACACCAGATCATCGCCGTTCTGAAGTCCGTCGAAGCCGGACGCACCGTCAAAGATGTGTGCCGCGAAGCCGGGATTTCTGAGGCCTCGTACTACAACTGGAAAGCGAAGTTCGGCGGTATGGAAGCCTCTGATATCAAAAAGATGAAGGACCTCGAAGATGAAAACCGCCGGTTGAAACTGATGTTTGCGGACCTGAGCCTCGAGTGCCGCGCATTGAAAGACGTTATTGAAAAAAAGCTTTAAAACCAGCGATAAAGCGTGAGCTGGTCAGCTATCTGACCGCGCAGTTTGCCATGAGCTTACGTCAGGCATGCAGGATATTGTCGCTGAGCAGGACGGTATTTCGTTATCAGCCGGATACGCAACGTGATGAGCCAGTCATTATGGCGCTGACCGTGGCGGCTGAACGCTATCCGCGATACGGATTTAAAAAGCTTTTTCAGGTGCTGCGCAGGCAGGGCAAAAGCTGGAACCATAAGCGCGTGCACCGGATTTACTGCCTGCTGAAACTGAATTTTCGCCGTAAGGGAAAACAGCGCCTGCCAGTGCGCAATCCGGTTCCGCTGGTGACGCCAGAGGCGATGAACCAGAGCTGGTCCATCGATTTTATGCACGATGCGCTGGTGTGCGGCAGACGCTTCCGGACCTTCAGCGTGGTGGATGATTTTAACCGCGAAGCACTGGCGATCGAAATTGACCTGAATATCCCGGCGCAGCGGGTCGTGAGAGTGCTGGACAGGATCGTGGCAAACCGCGGATATCCGCTAAAGAGGCTCTGTCGCATTAGCGTAGAGAGGTTAGCAAAAGTGGCGCTGCCGGTTATTTAGGCAGCCTACAGATAAAATTGTTCCGCAGGTGACAATCCCTCATTTTGAGGATGCTGATATTGTTCTTTACGTATCATGTGGAGCAATTCGATACCAGCCAGTATCGTCTGCGCACGCCGAAACGATTTGAATCCCAACATCGGGCGAGTTCGACGTTTGATATTCCTGTGGTCTTGCTCAACGAGATTATTCAGGTACTTACTTTGCCTGATAGTGAGGGTTTCTTCATCAGCTTTCCCGGTATTGAGTGTGGCCAGCGCCGCTGTATTGGCACCACTCTTATCGATAGTCACGACCTCCGGTTCGCCATGGTGACGAATGGTCTTGCGGAAGAAACGCAGTGCAGCTGCTGCATCCCGTTTGGCGGTGAGCAGGAAGTCGATGGTCAGGCCGTCGGTATCCACTGCACGGTACAGATACTTCCACTGGCCTTTGATTTTGATATAGGTTTCATCCATCCGCCACCGACGACCCACCTTACGTTTATGTCGACGAAATGCCTTGTCCAGCAAGGGCACCAGGCGGATGACCCAACGGTGAAGTGTGGAATGGTCAACGATTACCCCACGCTCTGCCATCATCTCTTCCAGGTTGCGCAGGCTGAGCGAGTAAGCCAGATACCAGCGGGCACATTGAGCAATGACATCGATGGGATAATGCAGGCGTTTGAAAGCTTTTCGGATGAGAGACATGGGCAGGCAATATATCAAAAAACAGCATGTTACCTGACTACGCCTTAATGCGACAAAACCCGTCCCATCGATCGCGGTATCGCGGGGCCAGGTCTGCTGGCACGGGTGTTAGCCGCGAAATACTGCGAGCATCTGCCGCTGTATCGCCAGACTGAAATCCTGGCGCGTCAGGGCGTGGATCTGAGTCGTGCACTGCTCTCCAACTGGGTGGATGCCTGTTGCCGGTTAATGGCGCCACTGAATGATGCACTGTACAACTATGTGATGGGCTGCCACAAACTGCACACTGATGATACACCGGTGCCGGTACTGGCACCGGGGAGAAAGAAGACGAAAACCGGGCGCATCTGGACGTATGTTCGCGATGACCGGAACGCTGCCTCGTCTGATCCGCCAGCGGCGTGGTTCGCGTACTCGCCGGACCGGCAGGGGAAGCATCCTCAGGAACACCTTCGCCACTATCATGTTGTGCTGCAGGCGGATGCCTTCGCAGGCTATGACCGGTTGTTCAGCGCAGAGCGTGACGGTGGCCCGTTAACAGAAGCGGCCTGCTGGGCCCATGCACGCCGCAAAATCCACGACGTCTATATAAGCACGCAAACGGCGACAGCAGAGGAAGCCCTGAAACGTATCGGCGAGCTGTATGCCATCGAGGAAAAAATACGCGGCCTTCCGATAGCAGAGCGTCTGGCAGCCAGGCAATCCCGGAGCAAACCGTTGCTGGCTTCGCTGCACGACTGGTTGGTGGAGAAAAGCGCAACGCTGTCGAAAAAATCGCGGCTGGGTGAGGCGTTCGCTTACGCGCTGAACCAGTGGGATGCGCTGTGCTACTACTGCGCTGATGGCCTGGCAGAGCCGGATAATAACGCTGCTGAGCGCGCGCTACGAGCGGTCTGTCTTGGCAAGAAAAACTACATCTTCTTCGGCAGCGATCATGGTGGTGAACGTGGTGCCCTGCTGTATGGTCTGATCGGAACGTGCAGGCTGAACGGTATCGATCCGGAAGCCTACCTTCGCCATATCCTGAGCGTACTGCCGGAGTGGCCAGCAACAAAGTGGCGGAACTGCTGCCATGGAACGTAGATCTCACCAAGCAATAGTCGTCAATACGGCGCTCACTTAACGCTTACTGTTATTGCTGCTTGTCGGTTTCTTTGTTCTGGAACCGCTGGGGATCCCGGTCAGTGCGATAGCGGCGGCTGGCGCAGCAGTGCTGTTTGTGGTGGCGAAAAGAGGCCATGCCATCAACACCGGGAAAGTCCTGCGCGGTGCGCCATGGCAGATCGTTATTTTTTCGCTGGGCATGTACCTCGTGGTCTATGGCCTGCGCAATGCAGGGCTCACGGAGTACCTGTCTGGCGTGCTGAATCTGCTGGAAGACAAGGGGTTATGGGCAACGACGTTCGGCACCGGCTTCCTGACGGCATTTCTCTCATCAGTGATGAACAATATGCCGACGGTACTGATTGGCGCGCTGTCGATTGACGGGAGTACGGCGACCGGCGTCGTCAAAGAGGCAATGATTTATGCCAATGTGATTGGCTGCGATTTAGGCCCGAAAATCACCCCGATTGGCAGTCTGGCAACCCTGCTGTGGCTGCATGTGCTTGCCCAGAAAAATATAAAGATTACATGGGGATATTACTTCCGTACCGGCATTGTTATGACTGTGCCGGTACTGTTTGTCACTCTGGCCGCGCTGGCGTGGCGGCTCTCTGTCAGTTTGTAATGAGATACTGATATGAGCAACATTACCATCTATCACAACCCGGCCTGTGGCACCTCACGCAACACGCTGGAGATGATCCGTAACAGCGGCAACGAACCAACGATAATTTATTATCTCGATACGCCCCCGACCCACGATGAGCTTATTAAACTTATTTCAGATATGGGAATTACGGTACGTGCATTGCTGCGTAAGAATGTTGAGCCTTATGAGAAACTGGGACTTGCAGATGACAGGTTTACCGATGAGCAACTGATAGAATTAATGCTGCAGCATCCAATTCTTATCAACCAGCCAATTGTTGTAACACCTGTAGGAACCCGCCTGTGCAGACCTTCAGAGGTGGTACTGGAAATTATTCCGGAACCTCAGCAGGGTGCATTCACGAAAGAAGATGGCGAAAAGGTTATTGATGAAGCAGGGAAGCGGGTGAAGTAATAAGCAACGAAATGGATAATTCGATTGCGGAACACGTTATTTAGCTTTAACAGCAAACAAAAAAGAGCCCATGTATTCCATGGACTCTTTCTGAGATGCCTCGATTATTCTGTCCAACTTTTGGGGGTCAGTACACACTGAGGCTGAGTTTTACGTCAGAAAACAGGGTAGCACCGGGGTTACTCGCGGGGCTGACTGACCAAAGGATTGCAAGGGTAATAAGGGCAATCCATGAAGACCCACACCGACGCTGGACGCTTGCTGAACTGGCGGCCATCGCGTGCATATCCCGTTCAACGCTGGCACAGGTATTTCGTGAGAAAACGGGGATTCCACCTGTAG
This sequence comes from Klebsiella sp. X1-16S-Nf21, assembly GCF_002837615.1. NCBI lineage: Bacteria > Pseudomonadati > Pseudomonadota > Gammaproteobacteria > Enterobacterales > Enterobacteriaceae > Klebsiella > Klebsiella sp. X1-16S-Nf21. The sequence goes on along the minus strand of NZ_PJDK01000016.1, from coordinate 53,468 downwards.
AGTATGTAACTTGCAGTACGTGCCCTGGTAAACTCAGATATCCTGATTTCTGCTCTTAGCTATGCATTTGGGTATGATTCTGACAGTGCTTTCAGCCATGCCTTTCGTCGTATTAAAGGTCTTACACCCAGTGAATACAGAAAAACTATGCGATTAAAAACAACGAATTAATTTCTTAACGTTTTTTTTACACGATTGCCCCTCAAACATATATATTTTTTTAAATCAATGGAATATGCTCTTAATGTGCGTTTTCGTTCCATTGGACCTCAAACCCCATCGTGCTTATAAGGTCGATGGCCGTCATAGCGTCCAGATGACTGGTTGATTCATCGAGACAGATAAGATCAAGCATATTCAAAAGGATACGAGCAAAAGAAAGCCGTTGCTGCTCGCCACCAGAAAGGATATGGCCCCATGACTGGCGCTTGTTCAGTCGTGGGCACAGATGCTCCAGTCTAACCCTTTTTAGACAGTTTTCCAGGCGTTCGTTGCTGACTTTGGCTAAGCAAGGATACGTCAACACATGGGTCAGGAGATCGTGAGGCAGATACGGTTGTTGCGGGAAAACAGAGTTTTCCCAGTCGGTGGAGAATAGACCCCACTACTGTATGGCCATAGCCCGGAGAGTGCTTTCAAGAAAGTCGTTTTACCGCAACCACTGGAGCCGACAATAGCAATAGACTCACCGTGTTGTAAGTCAAGACTTATGGGGTTAAACAGGGACGCATCAGTGAGTTATGCGGGAAGATATGCATTTCTGAGACCACCTTTTATATCTTAGAACTACTTCATTTTTTCAAGTTCTGAGTCTGGTTTTGGGTTACTGCTTACATTTATCAGCATCAGGAAAATCTTTTCCCATATGGGTAATGCGCACACCATCGCCTTAAAAACAGGATTGGCCTCTGAGACCAGAATAAAAAAATCAGGTTCCGATTATGCAGGTGCAATCAGCCACAATTTCTCAATAAGCTGCAGCTTTTGAAGCGTACTATATGCTTTGAGAATAGCAGAACTATGTTTTCAGCAGAACTATACCCAGGAGAAACCATGTCGCTCGAATCAACGAAGGAGGGTAAGTTAAGGAATCATCGGATAGTGAACGTCTTGCACCGAAAGTAACCTATAGTATGGTGCAGGGTTAATCTGAAGCTTCGTTGAATAAAAGAAATGCCACGCCTCATTTTGGTGCTTTACGGTATCTCTCCTGCATCATGATGATCCATGCTCCATAGTAAATTACCATTACGCATCATGTTATCTTATTGATAATAAATGAATAAATTAATGGCACACTTTGTGCTTAAATTAATGTGAAAGCTTAAAAATTTAAATCCATGAACAAGTGATAATAACCTGTAGCTTGCATTGTCAGTACCGATGCGATGGGCCAAAAAATGATTTTCAATGCGATCATAATTTAACTCGCAACCGATTAAACGTTCACATTGACGATGATGACCAAGGGGAGGTGACTGTACGCAATATAACCATCAATACTAAATCAAAAATTCATGCAGAGATTTTTTATAAAATGACTCTGTGTTGCAAATAATAACTCCTATGTTTTGAGAAACGAAAGCTTTGAAGCTTTTTTCTGTGAAAGTAAAGTCTATACTGCCCAGGTCGGCGATTTAACAAGGATACAATGCTGATGCATAAACTCATAAAAAATTACGAAGCTGACATCTTTTTCGATGAGCTGATCGACCATGAGGGCAATCCACGTTTTTCCGCACAACGTCTGATTCAATGCCTTGATTCTCTCCCGCCGGATGAACTGGAGAAACGTCGTCTGACGGCAGAGGCGACAATTCAGGAAATGGGGATTAGCTTTACGGTATATACCGATAAAGGAAATATCGACAGGATTTGGCCATTCGATATTATTCCACGCATTATTGATGCCAGAGACTGGGCAATAGCGGAAACAGGTCTGAAGCAACGTCTTACCGCCCTGAACCGCTTTATCGATGACCTGTATAATGAACAAAACTGCATCAAAGATGGCATTATTCCTGAATATATTATTAAGGAATCTAAAAATTTCCGTCCTGAGTGTGTTGGCATGAAGCCACCGTATGGCGTATGGGCGCATATTTGCGGTACCGATTTAGTCCGCGATGAAACCGGGCAATTCTACGTCCTGGAAGATAACCTGCGGGTGCCTTCTGGCGTCTCCTATATGCTGGAAAACCGCGCCATTACCAAGCGCGTCCTGCCAGAACTGTTTGAAAGTGACGAGATCAAACCGATTGATGCTTATCCGGCACAGCTGCTGGAAACTCTGACGGCCCTGTCGCCGCGGCAGATTGAACGCCCGGAGATCGTGGTGCTGACACCGGGTATTTATAACTCCGCCTACTTCGAGCATGCCTTCCTGGCTCAGCAAATGGGGGTGGAACTTGTCGAGGGCGCCGATCTGTTTGTCGGCGACGACGACTGCGTCTACACCAAAACGATCTATGGCCCGGAGCGGGTGGATGTCATTTACCGGCGCATTGACGATATGTTCCTCGATCCGGAAGTCTTCCAGCCTGAGTCGGTTCTTGGCGTGCCTGGCCTGATGCGGGCCTGGAAAGCCGGAAATGTCGCGCTGGCAAATGCGCCGGGTGCCGGAGTGGCGGACGACAAGGTGGTCTATGCATATGTTCCGGACCTGATTCGCTACTATCTTGACGAAGAACCCATTCTCCCGAATGTCGAAACCTTCCTTTGCCAGAACGATGACGACCGCGAATACGTACTGCAGAATCTGAATAAGCTGGTGGTGAAACCGGCTAATGAATCAGGTGGTTACGGTATGTTGGTCGGGCCGCATTCAACCAAAAAAGAGCAGCAGATATTTGCCAAACTGATCCAGGAAAATCCCCGTAATTATATTGCTCAGCCGACGCTGAAGCTCTCCACCGCACCGGCGCTCATCGCCAAAGATTATCTCGAGCCGCGCCACCTTGATTTACGTCCATTTATTTTGCAAAGCAAAGAGACTTACGTGACGACCGGCGGCCTGACGCGGGTGGCGATGAAAAAAGGTTCGTTAGTGGTGAACTCATCGCAGGGCGGTGGCAGTAAGGATACCTGGATCGTGGAGAGCAAACGATAATGAATATGCTATCAAGAGTTGCGGCACGCCTGTACTGGAGCGCGCGTTATCTGGAACGCGTGGAGAATATCGCACGATTAGTCAGCGTGTATGACGATCTGCTTTACGATCTGCCACGCGATATTGCGGTTTCCTGGTATAACCTGATTGAAATTAACAGCGGTGTCGTCTTGTTTAACCAGCGCTATAAGATTAAAGACGAACGTAATGTTCTGAAGTTTCTGCTGGCTGACGAGAGCAACCCAGATTCACTGCTGTCGTCATTAAAAATGGTCCGTGAAAATATCCGGACCAGCCGCGATGTGGTACCGGGCGAAATGTGGGAGCTGATTAATGAGCTGGATCTCTATGCCCGCCAGAATATCCGCCTCGGTATCAACCGTTCTGAACGGCATACCTACCTTAATACCATCATAGAAGGATGTCAGAAAATTGTTGGTTTACTGACCGGTTCGATGAGTCGTGATGCCGGCTGGTATTTTCTGAACATGGGGCGCTATCTCGAGCGCGCTGATATGAATACACGCATCCTTGACGCCGCGAATTCCCTGATGATGCAGGCACGCGAGGAAGAGAGCATTAAGTTAGGCCAGGTCGTGTGGTCGAAGGTACTGAAATCACAAAGCGCCTATCTCAGCTTTCGCCGGGTGATGCGCTGCTCTATTAAAGGCTCGCTGGTGGTCACTTTGCTCCTTACGGACAGGCATTTCCCCCGTTCGCAGCGCTTCTGTCTGGAGCAGATCAAACTGGCCGCCGCTGAGCTGCCGCGGGCATCAGCCGTTTCTGTGCACATCGACAGCCTGCTGCTGGCGACCCGGGGCGTTGAACACTCTCACGATCTGAACCGAGAGTTCAGCCTCTATCTTAATGAAATCCAGCTCAGCCTGATTGCGCTTCATCATCTGATTACCGACAACTGGTTTCATTTCCTGCAAGGAGATGCCGTATGACCATCCGGGTAGCGATTCAACATAAAACGACCTATGACTTCGATCGTTTGATCAACGTGGCGCCACATATTTTGCGTCTGCGGCCTGCGCCACATTCACGTACTCATATCCATGGCTACTCCCTGAAAGTGACGCCAGAGGACCATTTTATTAACTGGCAGCAGGATCCCTTCGGTAACTATCAGGCACGTCTGGTGTTTCCTGAAAAAGTGAAGCGCCTGGAGTTTGCGGTGGAGGTGATCGCGGATATGACCGTGATCAACCCGTTTGATTTCTTTATTGAAGAGTATGCCGAGAATTTCCCCTTTGCCTATGATGCCTTGATGCAAGAAGAACTCGCGCCTTATCTCAAGGTCACCGAGCAGTGTCCTGAGCTGGAGGCGTGGCTGGCAAGCGTTGATTGTGAGGAAATGGTGCCTATCGTAACCTTCCTCGTGCAGCTCAATAGCCGACTGGCCAACGAAATTGACTACGGTATTCGCCTTGAACCCGGCGTGCAGAGTTGTCAGGAGACGCTGACATTAAAAAAAGGCTCGTGCCGGGATACCTCATGGTTGCTGGTACAGATACTGCGTAATCTGGGGCTGGCCGCGCGCTTTGCCTCTGGCTATCTGGTGCAGCTCACCGCCGATGTGAAAGCGCTGGATGGCCCCTCTGGCCCGGAACAGGATTTCACCGATCTGCACGCCTGGTGCGAGGTCTATTTACCCGGCGCCGGGTGGGTGGGGCTCGACCCGACCAGCGGCCTGTTCGCGGGCGAAGGGCATATTCCTTTAGCCTGTACGGCTGACCCGCAGTCTGCGGCGCCGATTACCGGCGCAACCGACCCGTGCGAATGCGAGTTTAGCTATTCCAATATTGTCACCCGCATCCATGAAGATCCACGGGTCACACGGCCTTATAGCGAAGACGAGTGGCTTAACATCAACGCACTGGGGCGCGCTGTTGACGCCGAACTGCAATCTAACGATGTGCGACTGACAATGGGGGGCGAACCGACGTTTATCTCCATTGACGATATGGATTCCGCACAGTGGAATACCGATGCGCTGGGTAAAGATAAATTACGCCTCGCGAAAGATCTGTTACTGCGCTTAAAAACGCAGTTTAGTCGCGGCGGATTGCTGCATTATGGTCAGGGAAAATGGTATCCGGGCGAAGAGGTTCCGCGTTGGGCGCTTGGATGCTTCTGGCGTACCGATGGCGAGGCGTTGTGGCACGACCAGGCGCTCCTGGCCCGTGTCGATCGGGATTATGGCCACACCCTTAGTGACGCGGAACGATTTGGTGAGGCTCTATGTCGGCAGTTAGGGGTTGCCGCCCGCTATTTACAACCCGCTTATGAAGATTCGCTCTACTATCTGTGGCTGGAGCGTTCTCTACCTGAGGGGGTCGATCCGAGGACCGCGAATCTGAATCATGACCTCGAACGGCGGAGACTGGCGAGTTTGCTTAGCCGCGGGATGGAAAACCCCACGGGCTACATCCTGCCTGTCGAATTCGATGGCGCATGCTGGCAAAGTAGCCCCTGGCCAATGCGTGCCGGGCTGATTACACTGATCCCCGGTGATAGCGCGATGGGCTACCGTCTGCCGCTCAATTCGCTGCCGCCATTAGCCGACGATGAGATCGTCGTCGAACGAGATCCTTTTGAACCTCGCGAACCCCTTCCGGTCTTTGCTATGGGGGGAGAGACGGCCCCTGTTCGTGCCCGGCAGACCTTGCAGCAACAAAAAATGGTCGCCAACGGCACTAAAAGCGTGGTCCGTACCGCACTGTGCTTCGAACCGCGAGAGGGCAAGCTGCATCTGTTCCTGCCCCCGGTAACCCACCTCGAGAATTATGTGGCCCTGGTGCATGCCATCGAGGAGGCGGCCAGTGAGCTGCAGCTTCCGGTGGTGATTGAAGGTTATGAGCCGCCAAAAGATCCTCGCTTGCAAAAGCTGTTATTGACCCCCGATCCGGGGGTTATCGAGGTCAATATTCACCCGGCCAGCCACTGGGATGAATTGGTGCATAATATTGAAACACTCTACGAGCAGGCGCACCAGGCAAGGCTGGGGGCCGAGAAGTTTATGCTTGATGGTCGGCACACCGGTACCGGAGGGGGAAACCATGTCACTTTGGGCGGGAGTACGCCAGCCGACAGTCCGGTACTTCGACGTCCCGATCTCCTGCGTAGCCTGGTGACCTACTGGCAACATCACCCCGGTCTTTCCTACTTATTCTCCGGTATGTTTATTGGACCAACCAGTCAGGCTCCGCGCCCGGATGAAGGGCGCGATGAAGCCCTCTATGAAATGGAAATTGCCTTCCAGAATATGCCGGAAGGGCTGGTTGATACGCCATGGCTGGTGGACAGACTGATGCGCAATCTGCTGGTGGATGTCACCGGCAATACCCACCGTTCAGAATTCTGCATTGACAAACTCTATGCGGCAGGCAGCAGTAGTGGTCGCCTGGGGCTGCTGGAGTTCCGCGGTTTCGAAATGCCCCCTCACGCTCGCATGTCGCTGGTGCAATTACTGCTCCTTCGGTGTCTGGTGGCGCGTTTCTGGAAAGAACCGTATCACCAGCCGCTGGTCCGCTGGGGGACACAGCTGCACGATAAATTTATGTTGCCGCATTTTGTCTGGCAGGATGTGAAAGAGGTGGTGGATGACCTGCAGCGTCATGGTTATCCCTTCAAACTGGCGTGGCTGTTGCCGTTTGAAGAGTTCCGTTTCCCGCACTATGGTCGTCAGCAAATTGATGATATTGAGCTGGAGCTGCGCTGGGCCATCGAGCCGTGGCATGTTCTGGGCGAGGAGGTGACGCTGTCCGGGACCTCGCGCTATGTTGACTCCTCGGTCGAACGTATACAGGTACGCCTGTCGGGTTTAACCGAAGGGCGCTACGTGCTGGCGTGTAACGGCCGCCGCGTGCCGCTGCGGGCGACCGGAAGACAAGGGGAGATGGTGGGGGCGGTACGTTATCGGGCGTGGGCGCCGCCGTCGGCGCTGCATCCGACGCTGGGGGTGAATACCCCGCTGGTGTTTGATTTGATTGATACATGGAATGGTCTTTCCATCGGTGGCTGCACCTATCGTGTCAGCCACCCTGGCGGACGAAACTATGAGACGCGACCGGTCAACAGCAATGAAGCCGAAGCCAGGCGTGTCAATCGCTTCTGGGATCATGGTTTTACCCAGGGCGCATTAGTTCCCCCGCCGGCATTCAGCGCGCTCAGGACATTCTATGAGCATGAGCAGGTTCCCCGCCCGATGGCTCCGCCTGCTGAGGAACCTGGCGACGAATACCCTCATACTTTGGACCTTCGCAGGAAGTATACTAGGATTTAGTTTTGAGCCGGGTAATCAGAATACATGACCGCATCTTTTTCTGAATCAATCACGCCGGCCTGTGAGCCGGCTTCTTTCGCTGTCGATAGCGCTTCGACAGCCATTTATAACGAGGCCTGCGATCTGACGAACACCCTCCGCCCACACTGGACAGAGGTGATGAACAGCGTCAGTGAGATGGGTGTGGAAGGGATGGAAAACCGTCTGCGCCAGGCCCAGCGTATTTTGCGCGACGATGGTGCCACCTATAACCTGAATGGCGATCCGCTTTCGCCAAACGTCTGGTCGCTGGATATCATCCCCAATCTGTTGGCGGAGGCGGAATGGTCAAGCGTGGAACGCGGGCTGGCGCAGCGTTCGCGGCTATTCGACCTGATGCTTAAAGATCTCTATGGCGAACAGCGGCTGCTGAAAGAAGGGGTTATCCCCTCGGAAATCGTCTTCTCTCACCCCGGTTTTCTGCGCCAATGCCACGGTATCCGTTTGCCTGGGGCCCATAATCTTATCTTCCACGCGGTCGATTTGGTTCGCGGCGGGAATGGACAGTTTGTGGCGATTGGCGATCGCACCCAGGCCCCGAGCGGTACCGGTTATGTTCTGGAAAACCGAATCGCCGTTTCCCGCGTCCTGCCATCGTTGTTTCGTAACAGCCATGTCCGGCGGCTTTCCGGTTTCTTTCATGCGCTACGGCATACGCTGGCCAGCCTCGCCAGCCACAAAACCGATACCCCACGGATCGTCGTCCTGACTCCTGGCGCCTACAGCAGTACCTATTTTGAGCACGCTTATCTGGCAAACTATCTCGGTTTTCAGCTGGTGCAGGGGGGCGACCTGACCGTGCGTAACGGCAGAGTATGGTTGAAATCCCTGAATGGGCTGTCGGAAGTCGATGTGATTGTGCGCCGGATGGATGATGCCTACTGCGATCAGACCGAACTCCGCTCCGACTCGCGCCTGGGGGTGCCGGGGCTGCTTGAAGTGGTGCGCAACGGTAACGTCGTGCTGGCTAACCCTCTGGGCTCAGGGGTCCTTGAAGCACCGGCGTTGCTGGCGTTTCTCGCGGAAATTAGTCAGTTTTTGCTGGGCGAACCGCTGTTGATCCCCACGGTTAAAACCTGGTGGTGCGGCCGAGTGGAGGACCGAGACTTCGTGATCCACCACCTTGAGCAACTGATCATCAAACCGTCTTATCGTAGTTTTGATAGCAAAAGTATCTATGGTCATAGTCTGGATGACGCGGGCCGCAAGCTGATTATTCAGCAAATCACCGCCAGCCCGCACAGCTACGTGGCGCAGGCCTATATCCCGGGCTCACGCGTTCCGGTGTGGGCTAATCAGCAAATTGAGTATCGTCCGACGATTTTCCGCGCGTTCACCGTTGCCGCACCGGAAGGATACTGCGTCATGCCAGGAACGTTGTCGCGGGTAGCAGAGTCTGCTGATGATTGTATTGTCAGCGACTTATCCGGGGCGTGGAGTAAAGATACGTGGATACTTGGTGAAAGCTTCGATACCGCGCAGCCACTTCTGACAGACTCGATTCCCCGTGATGAGGGAAGTTTGCCCAGCCGGGTGATAGAAAACCTGTTCTGGTTCGGCCGCTATGCGGAACGCGCGGAGATGAGCCTGCGTCTGATACGTATTCTTTTCAAGCAGCTTAACGGCGTTGAGCATTTTATGCCGGAAAGCCGCGAGATTCTGCTGGGGGCATTATCTGCGCTTACCGGGACGTTGCCAGAAAGCGGCGCTGTCGGCGATCAGAATCATGAGCTTTCTTCCCTGGTGTGCGATGGCCAACGCACGGGATCGATAAAATTTAATATTCTCAACATGCTGGCCTGCGGTGAGCAGGTGAAAGAGATGCTGTCGGCCGATACGCGCATTATCATCAATGAATTACGTGATTATATTCGGACGGTGGAAGTCGCATATCAAGACGGGCTGCCGGAATTGCCGGAAGAGTCGCTGGATAATCTGGTCACCTCTTTACTGGCCTTGTCCGGACTGAATCATGAAAGCATGCTGCGGGGCATGGACTGGCGGTTCCAGGAGATTGGTCGCCGCGCCGAACGAGCGCGTCTGACCGCCATTCTGCTGAAACATACTTTGACCCGCGCCGTTCCGGGTTTACAGCAACAGCAAATTTTAGAATCGGTACTGATGAGCGTCGAGGCGTTAATTTCTTTTCGACGACGTTACCGGGGGCAGATGAATATCATTTCCGGTCTGGATTTATTGATGCTGGATGGGACGAACCCGCGTTCGTTGATTTATCAGGTCGATCGGTTGCGTAAATATCTCCTCGATTTGCCGCGCCAGGAGGGACAGACCTCCAGCCTGACATCGGATATGCGCCCGGTGATGAAATCACTCACGGATATACAACTTGCCGATCTCGACCGACTGGCGCAAGTCGATGAACCCACCGGACTGCGTGAACAACTGGATACGTTAATGACGCAGATAATCAGTCAGCTGGAGCAATTCACTACCTTGCTGAGCGACAAATATTTCGACCACGCCAATGGACCGCAGCAACTGATTAACACCCAGTGGAAGACCGACTTATGAAATACCGGGTACGACATCTTACAAAGTACCAGTACAACTCTCCGGTGACGTTATGCTACAACATGACGCACCTGTTGCCGCGCAATACCGCCAGTCAGCACTGCGTACAGCGGCGGATAACCGTAACGCCGATGCCGGTTTATCAGAACGAAGGGTATGATTATTTTGGCAATCTGACGTTTTATTTCTCGATCCAGGTCCCGCACGACACCCTGACCATTGAGATGGAAAGTGAGCTTGATATTGACGAAATCAACCACGCGGATCTGCTGCATAGCCACTCTCTGACCTGCGGAGAGTATCGGCAGCAATTGCATGAGTCCGGGACGCCGGAGCTGCGGATGGCGAAGGAGTATTTGCTCGACTCCAGTTTAATTCGCCGTTCTGAGCGGCTGGCCTGCTACGCGGCGGATATTTTCCATGATGATGCCCCGGTCATTCAGGCGGCGGCGGCATTGACCCATCGCATTTTTGAGGAGTTTACTTTCGATCCGATTGCGACCAGCGTCAGCACCCCGCCAGAGCAGGTCTTACAGGAAAAGCGGGGGGTCTGTCAGGATTTTGCCCATCTGGCGATCGCCTGCCTGCGTTCCGTCGGCTTACCCGCGCGCTATATCAGCGGCTATATTGAAACGCTACCGCCCGAGGGGCAGGAAAAATTAGTCGGGACCGATGCGTCGCATGCGTGGTTTGCCATTTTTATCCCCGACGCAGGCTGGCTGGAGTTTGACCCGACCAACGATCTCATGCCTCAGGGGCAACATATTGTCACGGCGTGGGGCAGGGATTACGCCGATGTTGCCCCATTGCAGGGGGTTATTTTCGATGGCGGAGTCACGCTGGCCCTCGAAGTTGCGGTCGATGTACAGCGCGGCTGAGCACTAATATTTCCCCCTCAGCGAGAGCGGAGGGGGAAAATTGGAAGTAACCCTGGGCGTTTAGTGTATAACCTGCGACAAAAACGTACGGGTACGTTCTGATTTTGGATGGGAGAAAAATTCCTGTGGCGGCGCCTGTTCGACAATCTCACCGCGGTCCATGAAGATCACCCGATCGGCCACCGTACGGGCAAAACCTATTTCATGCGTGACGCACAACATAGTCATACCATCTTCCGCCAGGCCAATCATTGTATCGAGCACTTCTTTGACCATCTCCGGATCAAGTGCTGAGGTAGGCTCATCGAACAACATGATTTTTGGTTTCATGCACAAAGAACGGGAAACGGTGAGGCGTCGTTGCGATGAATGCCTGGAGAAAGCGAAACGTCCCCAGTCCGCGCCGAGGATTTTGGCAGTACCCAAAAGTAGTAAATGAGACTGGGCATCAGGCGAATTGCCACTGCCCGATGATTAAACCAGTATAAATCAGAAACTATCGTGTTTTCCAAATGATAAAAAAGTAGTTAACTATGGCGAGAGCCGGGCGTTAACGTCCTGGAATTACAAACAGGAAGGGGGAGAGGGAATGAGGCGTTTTTTTCTTAAATCATTAGCCGCAGGTATTTTTGTTTTAGCCAGCTCAGGCGTTCAGGCGTCGTCAGTCTCTGCTTCTGATACGACGCCCCAAATGGCCTATGAGGATATATCTCGCTCCTTACCTGAGCTGGAACCCATAACTTTCCAGGCCGGTGCGGAAAAGCACAAGCTGTTAGTTTTTGTCGATAACCAATGTATTTATTGCAGCTATGTCGTTAAAAATATCAAAAAATATACTGACGCAGGACTGACAATGTCGTTTCTGACGATAGTGCCGTCATCCATCAAGGATTCGGTTATCGAAGATATGGGTCGAGTCTGGTGCGCGTCCGATCGCCAAAAAAGTCTTCAGAACGCCATGGCCGGTTTTTTGCCGGGCAACGATAGCTCAGAAAAATGTAAAAATCTGGTGATTAAACAATCGGATCTTGCTGAACGACTGGGTGTGACGGTGACACCAGTCATGGTGGTGTTGGATCGCTCAGTACACACTTTCATTGGCAGTGTTTCTCCGGAGAAAATTCTCTCCGAACTCCAGTGATCAGATGAGAATGGTAAATGATTTTTTTGGCCGCAGCTCCTTCATAGTGGCTTAAATAACCGTGAGAAGCTTCACCCAACTTAGTGTTGACAATAATTCTGAGTTGGGTTTGCTGTCGCAACATTAGCGCAGTATTCCACGAGTATTGTACGGCGATTGATTGGATGTTCAGGTCACAATGAAGAGGTGAAGCCATGATAATGGATTACCTGTTGATGTCGTACATTGCGCTTGTTTCCTGTTGGCCTGTGACGCTGATCCTACTATGGGGTGCCGTTGTCGTGTTACTGCATGCTGAACGGCGGGTGCTGAATGTGTCCATCGTTGTCCTGGTTGGTTTTCTGGTCTTTGCTGCCTGGCAGTTCGGAGCGACTATGCGCGGAGCCTCTTCATTGCTGATGGGGGGCGCAGGAAGCTTTGTACATCTTGCCGGGATAGAAAGTCGCTAACCCCCTACCAATTTCAGCCATCAATACCGTACCCCTTTTGTAACTGTGCAAATCAGCACAGTTTCTTTTTCCAGTTAATCTGCCTGTGATTTGTACGCCTGAATGCTTAGCCGCTGAACTGGCGCTTTACCGGCGCCAAAACCTCCTGCACCTCCATAATCAAGCTCATTCATTGCCTACACGAATCCCGTTCCTTTTTTGATTAAATTATTTTATCTTTACGATTTAATTTACTGATCATAAGTTAAGCGCATGCAGAAGAAGCCTGTATGTTTAACCAGTGTCAGGAGGTCAGGAAATGGCAGTAACCAGCAAAAAGCCGATTCTTGTCGATCAGCCGATTCTCGAAGGCTTACAGCGCCTTCGGGATGATGAATGCCGACGTTCTGCCGTTGGCGCAGCCCCAAGCATTCAGGAGCTGGCGCGTCATCTTTTGCGGCAGGGTATCCACCGGCATGAGGCGGGCAAGAAGTAATATCACAGCCCAAAAGGAGAAACCAATGCCGCTAATGAAACTACCCTCATGGGCGCGAGCAGCGTTCGGTATGAAAGGTAAGAAAAAACAGTCCCAACTCTCTGAGGAAAAACCATCCATGTTCGATTTCTCGCATCTTTCAGGAAAAACCAAAACGAAGAGTGAATCTGATAACGGGAATGTGCCACTGAAACTGGACAGTGACGACACCAGGATCGCCAGACCTAAGCAGAACAGTCGCGGCCACAATGTCGCGGTTTCCCCGGAGGCAAAAAATAATCCGGTTCTGGCGGTTCGTTTGTTGAAGGAAACGGAGCTTTCTTCGAAGAAAATAAAGCTGCAGCTGGCATCGTCGCCGATGGCGCTTTCTGTGTTTACCCAAAAGTTTATGGAAGAGAACGACCCGACCTGGGAATTTCAGGATGACGAAGAGAAAGCTCGCTCGGCGCTAACGTTTTCAACGCAGAACCGTGATGCAAATGGTTACTCTGCTGCCCAGAGTAGCGCTCTGAAGGCGCTGAAGAAGATGGAAGAGCCTCTGACAGAAGACGAGATTAAAGCATTAGCCAGCAAGGCATCTAAGATGCAAAACGACTATGACCCTATGTCACCTCAGAATGTGAATGCTCGCCGTAAGGCTGACGAAGAGTACCGGGAAGAGGTCGCGCAGGCTGCTGCACGCCGTAACGATCGTATCCGGGCATCTGGTGTGAGCCTGCCGGGGGATACTCGTCGGGTGAATGGCAAGATTGAAGGGCCAGCGCGTGAAGCCGAGCTGCTTAAATCACAGGTTCCTCTCTGAGAGCTGCGGAGATGAGCGTTATGAACTTTCAGCACCTCAACAAGCCGCAATCTGATGCGCAGTCGTATGGCTTTTCCGGGCGCCGTATGCAGCGTATGCACCAGCTTCAGCAATCGGTTGAAGAAGAGGAACTCCCCGAATGCCCCCATTCTGATGCGCATCTGATAGCGGTGAGCAAAGAGGCAAAACAAAATCCGATACAGGCATTTCATCTTATCGCGGAAGGGATCCCACATCAGCAGGCCATTGCCAGACTAAAAGGCAGCGCTCGCCAGCTCAGTCGTTTTACCCGTCGGGCTATGGAGAAAGTTTATCCTGGCTGGGAGTTCCTTGATGCCGAAGACCAGAACATGGCGGCATTCCAGCACAGCATGATTAACGGTGACACAAACGGCTATCGTGCAGGTTTTAATGCTGCCCTGTCGGCGCTGGAGAGGTTTGTAGAGCCCATTACGTTTGATGACATCACCAATAGCGTTAATTCGCTGGTGGAGGAAGCATGAGTAATTCATTCGATTTTGAGCTGATTGCGGACGACAGAGTCAGCGCTACCATTGATGAGATCAACGAGGCCATAAAAAACCTCCTCCCTCACTTGGATGAGACACAAGAAAAGCTTAACCTCGGCGGCGATGATACTGTCGATAGACTTGATGATGTCAGTGAGAGATTGGATAAAATGTCCCGTAGTGCGCGGGATAACGTCCAGTTCATCGGAGATATTATTCCTCCATTGAAGATTGTTGGTGAGCTGGCCGGGAAAATGGCTGGATTTGGCGCTGTGGGGGTTATTGGATTCGGCATGAAAAAAGTTGCCGACGGCTTCCGAGATGCGGCAAAAGAGGCATATAACCTCGAAACACATGCGCAAAATACTGCTATGAGCACTAAGGAGTTTTCGGCGCTATCGGGGGCATTGCGCATTCTTGGTACAGATAGTGAGACCGCAGCTGCATCAATTGAGAGCGTCTTTAAATCCCTGAATGAGGCCGCCAGTGGGTCTAATACAACAGTTGCGGGGGCGATGGAGCAAATTGGCGCTCAAATAATCAAAAATAAAGATGGTTCTCTTGATCTGCTTAGCACACTAAACTCTATTTCCAGCGCCCTTCAAAACTGGAGCCCATCGCAACAAAAATCCTTCGCTAATGCTGTCGGGCTTACTCCTGAGATGCTAACGCTGTTACGTGAAGGCTCTAAGTATGCTGGACTTCTGGCAAAAGCAGAGAAGTTTGGACTAACTGTTGATCCCGAGCTGAACAAACAACTCTCAGACGTCAATGTGACGATGAATGAGCTGAGTGCTTCCTGGGATGGCTTGATTAATAAGGCTGAAAAAAAGGTTCTGAAATTTGTCATGTCCGATGGTTCCGTTAAGAACGGACTGGAGGGGGTCACAGATTTACTCACTAACGGTGATTTTACCGCATTATCCCATGCGGTTGGTTTTATAAATACTGACGAGGCTGAGAAGTTACGCCGCATTCAGGGCAATAAAGAGCTTTATAACAAACTCACTCGCCGGGAGCGCGGGGCGGTCGATGCTGGTTTTATGACCGATGCCGTGCGTAAGCGTTATGATGCAGAATATGGGGCTATTGACGCTGTAGAGCGCCTGCGTGTTGACATGTCCATAATTGTGCCGAAAAAAGTTCCTGGCAATGAAAAAATACCTTATGACGATGGGCACAACGTCCCAAATACACCGGGATTTAGAAATCATAATCCAGGAAACCTGAAAGCTGCACCTAACTCAACTGGGAGGAGGGGCAAATTTTCCACATTTGCCAGCAATGATGATGGTCTGTCGGCTATGGCTCGCCAACTTATGCTTTATGGTGATCGCGGGAATAATACTCCTGGAGGAATTATTCATACATATGCTCCGAGTTCGGAAAACAACACGCGTGCATATATTAACGATGTGACCTCCAGCACTGGATATCGGCCAGAGCAGCGGCTCGATCTTCATAACCCGGAAGTTCTTAAGACGCTGATGGCATCAATGATCAGGCATGAGCAGGGCTCTCAACCCTTCACAGAAGAACAACTCAAAAACGCTATAAGAACTGCCATCATGGATGACCGGTGGTCAGGAAAGCGTAGCCCGGAGATACTCTCTCAGCAGCGGGACAATATCAACTCGATGCCGACTGGTGGCTATCGTCCCGAATCAATACTGACGCCAAAGAAAACCAACAGTGACTCGAGTACCGTCACCGATAACCTGGCTCGCTCCCTCAAGGATACTTTCACAGAACAACCTCTAAGGCTAGAGATCGTTATGACTAACGATAAAGGCGAGCGGAAAACTTACAACGTTGAAAATAATGGGAAAATAATTACGCCCATGAACTATTGATGCCCCCTTTCACCATCGCCTTACAAAAATGGGTCCTTCCTGAGCCTTTTGTAAGGCACGGGCATTGCGCGCCGCAGTGTTTTTGTAGCTGCAGGTTTTCAATTTGATTGACACTTTACACTTGACACTTTTCTGTTGTCAGGTTGTTAAAGTCCAGAAGCGGGGCGTGATGTAGGGGAATTGGTGAGAATTTTGATTGACAGTTTGATTGACACTTTCAGCCCGAAAAGTGTCAAGTTGACAGAAAAAAGTGTCAAGCGGTTGATCCCTTGACGTTTGATTGACAGTTTCCCGCCGGCGGGTTGACACACTGGCCAGTCGGCGACAATGAGGCAGGAGAAAATTATGTCACTAATGAGCGTCAGCCAGTACGCAAAACATGCCGGAATGAGCCGGCAGGCACTGTATAACTGGGAGAGCCATGAAGGATTCCCGGCGCGGGTTGACGGGAAGATTGACCAGGAGGTCTGCGATGCCTATCTGGCCCGATACCGCAGCGCCAGTGACCCGCGCACGAAGAATGCCAGGGGCAAAATCAAGCCTGCTCCAGCAGGTCAGGTGCAGGGGAATACGTTGGTGGAAATGAGTGTTGCGGAGATTAAGAGCATCATAGCATCAGGTGGCGGGAAGGTGGCCGGGATGGACCCGGACGAACGCGCTCAACTGGCTGCAAAGGCCGTAGAGCTGTTTGTAAGCGAAGGCCCCTATAACCCGCCTGTGACGTTCGGCGGCTACCGGCTGTCGATTGTTGAAACGCCAGATGATGAAATCGGGCAGATCATCGCCGGTGGTGCGTTTGGCCTGTCTGCCTATGATGTGGTTTACGAGTGCCGGGATTACACCCTGACCCTCATGAGCGATGAAACTGAAGAAACAGCCATGCGGAGAGCGATCCCTTCGTTGCTGTATGCCCTGGCCGACGATACCGACTAAACGAAAGTGCGCCAGCGGGCTCCTGTTATTCCAGCCCTCCGGGGCTGGCTTTTTATATTGATGCTCAGGGCGTAGCCGGGGAGCCTGTAGGACTGGAGGGTGTATGGTGTTAAAACAGAAGAAAATCGATGCGGTAATTGAAGAGCTGGCCCGCCTGCAGGGGCATGAGCTGAATGACGGCCGATATTCTGAAGCAGGCCGCCAAAGAGGTTAGCGGAATGTACACCTGTAGGGTGAATATAGAAAGAACCGGTTAAAGCAGTGGCCCACTGAGATCAGGAGCATAACCACTTAATCCGGGTGGTAAAAAATTCTGTAATCAGGCATAACGTAAACTATTCTTCAACATCAAACTGAGTGGAATCAGAAGGTTTCAACTCAGTTGTTAAGTTAACCGATATCCCTTGATTTTTATTCGAATCATCATCTTGTATAGGAAAGATAACCAGTATATTTTAAAGGAATGAGTACGTTTCGGAGTGTGGTTAAAGTGAATAATTATGAACGATTTCAGGCAATCATAGCGTACTCAATTGATGTAATTGCAGACATGGTCATTTGGCTGGATAAAGACGGGCGATATATCTTTGTCAACAAGGCCGCAACTGAGCTTCTTGAATATTCCTCAGATGAACTCCTTAACTTAAAAGTATGGGATATTGATCCTCTATTTTCTGAGGATAAGTGGTGTACTCACTGGCGCGAACTTGAGGAAAAAAAATCGCTAAGAATTGAGACTGTTAACAGAAAAAAATCCGGACAGGATATCCCTATTGAAGTTACAGCAAATATGGTGGTTTTCGAATGTGAGAAATATAATTGTTCAATCGTCAGGGATATTTCAGAGTATAAACGAGCAGAAAAAGAATTGCGTTCATTAAATGAAGCGATCTTTCGTTTAAGTATCACTGATGGGCTGACCGGTATATCAAATCGCCGATATTTTGATGAAGTGTTTATGCGAGAGAGCAAAAGACATTCACGCACTTTGGATCCTCTATCTATCATTCTGTTAGATATTGATTATTTTAAAGAGTACAATGATTATTATGGACATGTTGCGGGAGATGAGTGCTTACAAAAAATTGGACGAGCTCTTGCTGATATAATTAAAAGACCCGGAGACCTTGTTGCTCGTTATGGTGGGGAGGAGTTTGCTTTTATTCTTCCTGAAACACCGGAGGATGGGGTCAGGGAGCTGGCAGGAGAAATAAAAAAGCGTATTAACTCCTTGAGTATTAGTCATGTTTTTTCGCCAGAGACGGGATGTATCACATGCAGTCTTGGCGTTCTTACTATTATTACTCCTGGACTTTCTCCAAGAGAAATATTAAATACTGTCGATCAGCTACTTTACAATTCAAAGCGAGCGGGAAGAAACAGAATCTCTTTTGGTGTGAGATAGGTAAATGAATACCCCGGCGAGGGGAAGTTAAGCGATTCGAGCTAACGCGAAGGAAAACTCTCTGTACCTGACTATAACTTAGTTGTATTTCTGGGAAAAACTAATATGTGCCATTGCACAATGTAGTTATTGTCCTGAGGTTCCCCATGTTTCAGTTAAAAATTTCTCTCCGCGACAGCAGACCCCCGATATGGCGGCGGGTACTGGTTCCTGAGCAAATGCCATTAAGCACCCTTCATCAGGTGATCCAGTTTTCCTTTGGCTGGAACGACGAGCACCTGTATATGTTTGAGAAAGGGCGCAAAGGTTATCCCGGCAATGACTATCGTGTATGGGGCGATGGTGAGGACATGGATTGGCCCCTATGTTTCCATACACTTTTTATCACTTAACCCATTACTGGTTCGTCGCCGCAGATATTCCCGTGGTGAACGATATCCCAGTGCACTATGCGGATGCCATTCGTTGTAATGTTCGAAGGCCTCCGCAAGGTTCTTTACCGCTGTTAACCCCTCAGGTTTTGGCATGATGCTGATGTAGTCGCGCTTCATCGTTTTCACGAAGCTCTCCGCCATCCCGTTGCTTTCCGGGCTACGTACCGCCATATGTTTAGGCTCCAGTCCTACCATTCTGGCGAACTGACGCGTCTGATGAGAACGGTAGGCTGAACCGTTGTCTGTCAGCCACTCAACGGGGGATGTCGGCAGGCTGTTACCGAAGCGAAGCTCTACTGCACCCAGCATGACGTCCTGCACGGTTTCACTGTCATACCCACCGGTACTGGCCGCCCAGTGAAGTGCCTCGCGATCGCAACAGTCCAGCGCGAACGTGACCCGCAGTTTTTCACCGTTATCACAGCTGAACTCGAAGCCGTCAGAGCACCACCGCTGGTTACTTTCTCCAACGGCCACTTTCCCTGTATGCGCTCGCTTCGAGGGCGGTATTGCCGGTTTACGCTCAAGCAGCAGCGCATTCTGACGCATGATGCGGTATATGCGTTTGGCATTGATCACCGCCATGTCGTCAGTTTCTGATTGTCTGCGCAGCAGTGCCCATATACGACGATAACCATAGGTGGGCAGATCGCCGATAACGGCATGAATACGGGAAAGCGCTTCAGTATCATCAGGCTTGCGCTTGCACCGACGATCCTGCCAGTCCTTCGACCGACGGGCCATGGCATGCAGCTGCGCACGTGAGACCCGGGGGCAACGACTGACAAGACTTATTCTCCATCCTCTGGTAACAAGGGCACGTGCGCTATCCACTTTTTTTTTCGGCCATATTCAACGGCTTCTTTCAGCAGTTCGTTTTCCATGGTTTTCTTACCCAACAGGCGCTGCAGCTCTTTAATTTGCTTCATCGCAGATGCCAGCTCCGACGCGGGTACAACCTGTTCACCAGCGGCAACCGCGGTGAGACTGCCTTCCTGATACTGCTTACGCCACAGGAACAGCTGACTGGCAGCAACGTCATGCTGACGGGCGACCAGAGACACGGTCATTCCGGGCTCAAAGCTCTGCTGAACAATGGCGATTTTTTCCTGAACGCTGCGCCGTCTGCGCTTCTCTGGACCTGGAACATCAATCATCCGGACTCCAACGACTAGTCTAAAAACTAGTATTAAGACTATCACTAATTTAAGTGATACCAACTGTCTGGAGATTCATGGGGCCAGTCTAGGGAGTTGCCCCCGCTAAAACGGACACGGCTAATTTATAGCTAGTAGCGAACTTCTGTACTCTCTCGGTGACTGCATTTTCAGCCCTTTATGAGGATGCCAGTTATTATAGTCTTCCATCCATTCCGTCAGTTTTTCCATTACGGTCACCGCATCCGGCAGGTCATTCACATACACGTAGTCACGCTTGAACGTTTTCACGAACGATTCAGCCATCCCATTGCTCTCCGGACTACGCACCGGCGTCGTACACACGATGAACCCGAGTGAGGCAGCGAACGTCCTTGTGGCGTCCGCTATGTAGCAACTGCCGTTATCAGTCAGCCACTCAACTGCGTGTGGCAGGTAAAGCGTATTTCCAAAGCGCTTTTCTACACTCTCTGTCAGCAGATCCTGCACCATAACGCTGTTTATACCACCTGTTGTGGCCGACCAACTGATGGCTTCACGATCACAGCAGTCAAGGCTGAACACCACCCGCACGACTTCCCCATTCCAGCAGCGGATTTCGAAGCCATCTGAACACCAGCGCGTATCCGGCTTAAGTGTCACGACGTTGCCGGTATGACAGCGCTCTGGCTTTTTATGGCCAGATTTTGCCAGTAACAGGTTATTCGCCTGCATGATCCGGTAAATACGTTTGGGGTTAACCCGCCAGTTCTCTTCCTTCAGCGCACGATTGACGTGCGCAGTCACGCGACGATAGCCGTTTGTTGCCCGTTCGCTGCATATCTGGCGGATAAGCGGTAACAGTCGGGCGTCATCGTCTTTGCTGTAGCGGGCTGACCGGTGCTGGCGTTTGTCCTGCAACCGGTCATACAGATTCGAACGCGATACACAGAGCACTTCTGCTATTCGGATGAGGGGATATCGTCCGGTGGCAGCAATGGCATGCGCGATATCAACTTTTTTGCCTGGGCTATCTCAAGCGCGTCGCGAAGGATTTCGGCTTCCATCGTTTTGCGTCCCAGCATCTGCTCAAGCTGTTTGACTTTTTTCTCCAGGGCTTTGAGCTCGGAGACGCTGACTACCTCATCGCCTGCGGCGATCGCAGACTTCCCACCATCGTTCATGAGCCGTTTCCACTTAAAAAGAAGACTGGGTGTGATGCCATATTGCCGGGCAACAAGTGAGACGGTGTAGCCGGGCTGCATGGCGAGCGCAACAAAACGGGCTTTCTCTTCGGGAGTATAACGGCGGCGCTTTTGCTCGCCAGTGATCACTTCGATTCTTTGCACAGGACACTCCTTAAACATAGCTCTATGACTATGTCTTACTGGTGAAGTGTCCGGTTTAAACGGGGGCTATTACATGACGCTCAGTGTATGTCTCATGGTATTTATGAACAACGCTCCGTCTAATAGAATCAGACAACTTACAAAAGTAGTCTCTAAGAAAGTACCTATGCTAAGTGTGATTAAAAACTGCGAAACATCTCCTTACCGACAGTTATGTCTGATAACCGTCTTTAAATAGTATAACCATTCAATTTTTATAACAACTTCAACACCATCCAGAATAAGAAACGGAAAAGTTAAAGATAAAAGTTGAGTTGATTTGCATAGATTCTAGAGGATACAACCGCTCAACAAAAATAAAACAGAATAAATCAATGGTCAAGTACATAAATATTAGTTATTCAAATCAAGTTCATCTTAGTTAGGTCGTTGCATTGTATTAATTTGATGAAAGAGTGAACATTGTTTATGCTTTACTATATCAACAACATAGATACCGTAAAGTTCTCACTTAATCATTAGGTTGCATATAATAAAAGAGGATTGGCTTTACTACATCCATCAATTCAAATAAAACCACACCGTTATCATTTACTATAACCAACTTATTAATATTATATTCACAGCAATTGTAAGAGTGTATGCATATGAAATTATCAAAAGTCTTTACTTTAATACTTTGTAGTAGTGCGAGCCTAAACTGTACTAGCAGTGATACAGTAATAGCCCCGTATGAAAAGACACTTGAACTAGATAGTTCAACTTCCAGAAGTTTTCATTCAATGCTATATTTTCCATCAGGAGTGTTACTTCACAATCCCGGATATATTGTCGGAATTGAAAAGTCACCCAAAGAGATAATTGGTGGGCCAAAAGGGATTGATGACGAATATCTAATCAAAAATGATACCTATGTTAATGGTGAAATAGATGGCAGTAATGATACCAGACATCAAATAAATATGTTCACAAAGCACAATATAAAGTCTATGTTTATTTCTCACATCATTAAAAATGATTTTAATGTTATTAAAGGAAATTCACTGTCTCCTTATATTACAAATAATTACTGTTTTGTTTATAATGCATATATATCAAAGTATTTGGCTGATAAGTCAGGAAGGGATCTGACGAAAGTAAATGGATGGGAAGCCTGCAAATTTTCAAGTGCTATTGAAGATGGGAAAAACGCAAAATTATCTTCATTTTATAAAAATAGTGATATGGGACTGGCTGCACTTAAGGACAATCTAAAACACGATCTTAAAACTGGATCTTATAGCCACATACTGATCATTGTCATGGGGTGGAATACATCTCAAAGTGAAGCTGTTAGAAATTTCAATGATATTGCAGGTAATATAATTACCGCATCTCTCGAACAAGTTAAAAAAAACAAAGTAAATCATTCGGCTAAACCAAACACTATGGTAGTCCCAAGATCACTGGCTATAGGCCCAAGGGAAAGTCAAGATAACAGTATTTTCAGACCTCTGATAATTGGTATAACGTGGCCTTCATACTGGTCAACTGGTCAACTTAATGTAATTAGTTATACTGACAAAGCAAACGATGCTGACGAACTGGGTATAATCTGGCTTAATAAGATTATCAATAACATCATACCAGAAAGTTTGAGCGAATCAGGGGTCAAACTACCTGTTATTGCTATAGGACATAGTTTTGGGGCTCGGGCAATGACTCGTGCATTATTTAGCAGTCCGTTTATCAAAAATGATAAAATGGTTACGAGCCCAGTCAGTTTAGCTGTTTCATTACAGGGAGCTATGAGTATAAACAGGTTCTTTCCTAAATTAGGTATAGAAGGTGCTCCGTACAGAGATTATTCTAAATTGACTAACACCAAAATAGTACTTACTGCTTCAAAATTCGATTCGGCAGTTACTATTGCGAAATGGACAGACCCTGCCGGTGGATATAAAAGTTATGAAAAAGCTTGTACACAGTCTGTTTACTCTGGAGCTTTTCACTGTATGACGGCCTCAGACACTTCATCTAAAATAGAACATGGAATTTTCAAATTATGTAATCTTGGTGAAACTTCTGATGAATGTGCAGACCCGCTAAATTCCAGTATTAGCCCGAGAGTAGTTGATTATATTGACACATCAAACGGGATAACGGAATACAATTCACTGGGTACAGGGGGAGGTGCACACAGTGACATATATCGATTACCTATGGGGCGATTGCTTTGGAGACTAATACAAGCCTATGCAATTGAAGAAAGAAAATGAAGACCTGTATGATTACAGCCTTCAAACAGCTCACCTAGATTTAGAAAAGAAGCCAGAACTCGAAGCCTGACTAGCTTTGTGAAGGCTGGCTGTTGAAAGAGCATGAATTTGATGGATTCGAGAATTTAAGCAACTTGTTAAAAAGTTTCTTTCCTGAGATCGACGTACTCTCCAAGTTAGAGAGGGAAGCAATCGCCCTAGTGCAGCCACTAAACTAAGTGTAAGCAGGAACTAAGCCACAAAAATGAGCAGAGGATGAGCATGGAGTTTTGGCAGAGCGCGCCTGCCTGCAAGTGATTGCATTGGCAGGCGGGCCGGGGAAGCGTTATGACATTCACGGCGAACTGGAGGGGAATAATGTCGATATATTGATCACCTATGAATCCTTTAGCGCGGGTTTTGCTTAAAGCGCAAAGGTAATTCAGGGCCGCATCTGGCGGTCATGAATTACCCATTAATAGCGCAAGAATTCACTACCAGCTTATCCCCGCTGTATGTGCAACCCTCCCGGGTGCGGTATTTATCAGGATGTTCGCAGCCATAAGTGATTGTGCCGTCGCTGTTTTGCGTTGAGCTGAAAATTCCTTTGATCACACTCTTACAGCACTGTTTAAATCTTGACGGTGTGGTGTAAGTGCATTTTTCCTGATTACTGGAAAATGAGTGCATAGCGCCCTTAGCGACTTCCATCATTTCCGGGTTATCCGACATACTAACGGCGGAGTCGGCCAGGCTGTTAATCACCGTCTGAGTGACATTTCCCCCTGATGCGCTTGCAACTCCAGCACTGACTACTGCTCCCGTTACCGTGTTCACCAGATCTTGCGTCTGGTCACGCTGTTGTGCTTCAAATTCTGCATTACTTTTTGCCAGAGTTGCATCTGCCTGAGCTCTATCGGCATCCGATTTTAAGAAGCCCTGATATTGTTTTTTGATGCCCTCGTAGTAGGTCGCCAGTACCGGTTCACCCGCGTTTCGGTAAGACTCTGAAAGGAATGCACCACGCTTAAAGCCTTCCAGATTGGCGTCGCCGCCTGCGGATGACTCAATTTCTGGCCCGGAGATATTTCTTGCCCTCGCTTTTGCTTCAACATGCTCTATAGTGGCCTGCCGTGTAGTCAGAGTCTGTGCCAGTTTTTTGTTACCTAATGACTGGGCAAGTTTGATCGGTCTGTCAAAACGGTCAGCATAGCGTAGCGGGTACTTAGGATTATCAATCAGCGCTACGTAGTTATTCATCAGGGTCGTGTCTCGGGGGCCCACATCGTAAATGGCATCCAGCACATCTACATTACTCTTGCTGTCCGGGTTCTGAAGCACCTGATTAACGTAATACTGTGCTTTTGCAGGATTAAGACGCGCCATGCTGATGTTGTAATACATCGTGGCAGGTCTTTGTAAATACGGGTTGGCGTTTTTAAAGGCCATCAGTTTTGCAAAGTTATCCGCAGCTGGCTGGTACTGTTGGAGGGCGTAATAGCTCAGTCCTGCATAGTAGTAGGCATCTTTAGCGTCCGTGCTCATCATCCCTTCTTTAATTGGACAGGTAGCCAACACCGTGTTGGAGGTATCAATCGCTCTCTGATACTGCTTGTTATTGATAAAGATACTGGAGTCATAGAGTAATTGAGAACACTGCGATTCAACCGAGGCATCGCTATTAGTAGAGGGATAACTACAACCAGAAAACTGCGATATGAGTGCCAATAATGCGATAGTAAATGGCAGCTGAGTGAGAAAACGCGTCATAAAACCTCTCAAATATTCCGTAAGTTAATTTGCTTTTAGTGACGATACCTGTTGAACCAACACTGTTCAATGCTGTTAAATCAGACTCTATTATTTTCCTCTCAATCTAACTTCGCACTCAATCACGGCTACAGCATCAGTATTTTGGTAATGCCTCCAATTAGTAGAACATGTACTTTTCGATGAAGGAACCGATGACTTTCTCGTGGACCTCAAGGGAGCGCGAGAAGCAAATCGTTTTGCGAGCTAGCCGCTTGATGCGGGTACGGAGCGTCAGATTGTTACGCTCAATGCGCTGTGTAAAGATTTTACCTGTCAGGTGCTTCTTCTTCGGCACTTCTCTGGCATAACTGCCCCAGTCGTCGCTGGTTATCATGCCTATGTTGAAGGGGGTCAGCAGCGCCAGTAGCTCTCTGCAAGTCTCATCGTTCCGTGGTCCGAAGGTGTAGGCCAGTACACCGCCAGTTTTGGTATTGTAAGCGTACCAGAGCCAGTGTTGTCGGGCTTTACTGCCAACAAAGGCCCACTGCTCATCAAGTTCACAGATAAGGGCTACGTCGGCGTGAGCAACCGGAGAAGATGTCATGCGGCAGGGTGAGAGTTTTTTAAAGCCCGTATGACGGTGTTGATGCCGATCTTCAGTGTTCTGGCGGTATCGCGAACACCGGAACCGTTATGAGCCATATCAACGATTTGTTCTTTGACTCCCGGCTTCCGCGCTTCATAGGTGTAGGTCAGTTGGAAAACACGTTTACATGATCGGCACCGAAAGCGCTCGTGTTGTGAGGTACTACGACCATGGCGATAAATTTCATCTGAATGGCATCGGGGACAATGGACGGTAACGGTAGCCACAGGAAACCTCAAATACCCATAGGTTAACAATAATTTCTATTGATTGAAGACATTACCAATATTGTTGATATTGTGTCGGTGTCATAAAATTATCTTTTTTTTGAAAAATTATTTAGCCGTTTTATTAGTTTTAACAATTGAAGTTTATACGATACACGGACATCCTACAAATTTTCAAAACTCTTATGTACTACAAAAAACCAACATTGATTAGGTAATTGATTTTTATCTAAGCTTTTAAACTTTAAAAGATTTTTCACACTATTATTGTCATATGGTTGGTAACGAGACAGTAGAGTTAGCAACTTAACTAGTGGCTAAATTAGTCTTTATAAGAGCAAAGTATGACAAATTCATGATAAAAGAGTAAAAGAATATAGATGCAAAGAATTTCATAACAAGTTATGGTCGAAGAGTTCTGACAGATACTGGAAGCATGAAACTGAAGGAGTGCCTGGGATGGGTTCTTCTTTCGAGAGAAAACAGGTACATGTTGCCGCTGCCATTTCGAACATTGCGCTGATCTGGATAACAGATAGCTTGATGAAATCATTGGCTCGATTACCCCCCAGAACATTTCTGGAACAACCCCGCTTATGCAGCGGGGCCTACATAATTATAATACCAAAACAACTGATAACGTTTTACCTCACCCCTTCTTTCAAGGTGATAAATCAGTTAATTCACGACGAGTTGTACAACCACCAGTCGCCCACCATCTTCTGAAGATAGGATGAACTGGGTGTTGTCCTCCAGCAGCAACTTTTCACCAATGCCGACAGTTTTCCGATCGGGAAGTGATATGAGCCCGCTAAGCCCCTCGTTAACCAGCCACCACTGGTCATTATGGAAGACGAAATAACCAACCCTTTTCTTCTGCTCATCGGTGGTTCGTTCGTTAGGAGCAATCAGTCGGTTGACGTGCCATGCATATAATGACTGACCGCTCCACACCATAAGCCGGTGATCATCTGGCCTGAAAGTTCCAGCTTTTCTCGACGAATACAGATTCAGGATGGGGAGTTTGCCTTTGTACGGTGTACCGCAATAGGGACAAACGGGTTTGGTCTTGCCATTGAAAACGTACCATTTCTGGTCACAATCATTGTTCTGGCATGGCTGGATGAGATCGACGGTTTTTACAAGGGCGCTCTCCCATTCATCAGCTGTCGGGCGCTTCGACGGATCATGCAACCCGTCAATAAAAGCCCGGTCGAAGAGAGGTTTCAGGTAGGGCCCCATAATGGTGTACGGGATTTTCTGAGGATCTGCCCACGGGAGCGAAAACGATGAGACCTGATTAACCTTAACTGCATTGCTTCTGTCAGTCGGGTGTTCGATAAAAAGTGCCCGCTCTCCCATGGAAAGCGCCTCATCCCTGACCTCATCATCGATATCGTGAATTTTCCCTCCCCGTAACGGGTGCCGGAAAAGAAGATACATGTAAATGAGTACCGAAAGTGCATGCCGGTCAGTAGCGATACTCGGCAATACGCGGCGGGGATCGTCTTTAGGAAGATGGCTTGTCTTCACCACTTCCGGTGCAATAAAATCAGGTGTGCCAACCACGTCTGGAGGATATTTTCCCGGAACCACCAGCCCATCAACATCAATAATGCATGCGTGGCCTAGTTCCGGATCTATCAGCACATTTTTATAACTCAGGTCACTATGACACAGGCCCGCAGCATGCATTCGTCTGACTGCACGCGTTAGAAGGATGCAAACCTTCAGATAGTTAAGCGTATTGCCACGTTCACGTGGATCGAGAAATTTATTCTGATTGTTCGCACTGGCAAACCATTTCCCTTCCTTTTCTCGTCCTTTGATCCCGAGGAAATCATTGTTTTTGGAACCATACCGGAAGAAGAAATGCTGCTGATAAGCAGGTACAACAATACCCACCTTATCAGCGTGCTCAACCACATCAGTGGGCCAGCAGAAAAGCCCTTTCCAGTAATCTCCACCAGTCTGCTCAAAAATATTCTGCCGGTACCTCCCGGTGATCATGTTGATACGTTCCCGGGCCTGTTCATTCTGAGGTTTATGGTAGAAGGCTACGACATATGATTTATCCGGAGAAAAATAAACGTCTTTCATTGAGCCAGAGCCGATGACTTCATCGACATACTGAATGGTTTTTCCATCCTTAGTTTTGCATGTAATTATATTTGCCATGAATAGCCACCTGCTATCGCATTAATTTCACCAGAGCACAATGATTGTGCGATCATCGTGATTTCCCGGAGAGAAAAAGTTAAGCCACTCCACCAGTTGTGCCGAGGCATGTTCAGGGTCTGTGAGTAGGGGAGAGAGCTCGGCCATCAGCCTGTCCCATTTTTGTGGATTCTGAAGCCCGTTATCCGTTTCAAACCAGGGATCGGAAACACCATCAGTCATCAGAACCAGATGCGATATGTCGTTCCACTTACCGATACTGATACGTTTACTGAATCCGGCATCACTGACGGCATCGGCATCCAGAAAACGCGTCTGACCTGCATACTCTCCGCTATCCGGAGTCCCAAGCACTCTGACTTTGCCAGCAGGTCCATATGCAGCTATCGCACCGTCACCTAACCAGAAAGACGCGGCAAACAGATCGGCACCGTCGCGAAAAGTGACGGTCGCGAGTAAAGTCGTTGAGAATGACTTTACTTTATCTTCAGCCATAATTGCGGCACTGCTGATATTGTTTACGGCCAGTACCGCTGCCTGTCTGAAGTGGTGGTTCATAAACTCCCATACTGCTCGCTGATCCTCACTGTTCCAGCGAAGGACCCTGTTTTTGATCTCAAGACCTTTTTCAGTCTTGAACTGGTTGAAGAGATAGTTACCAACAGTTTCAGAAACGATACGGGAACCTTCCCGGGAATATTTAGCGCTCCCCGCGCCATCAGCTACCAGTAATACACTCCATCCGGATACATCACTGAAGTTGAGGTAATAATCGTCGTCACGAAAAGAGCCTACATGTTCATGGGAGCGTCCACGACGGCTTGCTCCGGCAATATGAATACCTGACCGACAGACACTCTGGTGGTCGATACTCTTCTTGTAGAATGGTGCATCAGAAGGCGGGTCAATCACTTTCCAGAGACTTTTCGGATCAGGGTTCACGACAAAAAGTAACTTTTTTTCATTATCACGATGTGAGCTGCATGACCATTTCACAGTCAGTTCAAAGTCTCCGCTGTGCCCAGGCGTCCCCTGGAGGCGTCGCTCATTGATATCAAATATCAGCCCTATGTCCTGAGAGAAGTTAACCTCCGTAATCTCTGCCTCAACACCTGTATCAGTCGCTATTTCCAGTCGAACATCGTAGGGTTCACCTGCCCGTGCATTTGGCAGCATGATAAACACCTCCGGCACTTTTCCGGGGGAAGGGGATGTTTTATTCTCCACTCTCTGAGGTACTTCCCCGGGCCTTAAAGCACTGAGTGCGGTGTCAGGTGAAAGGTTGTCAGAAACAACCGGACTGGTTTTATCCATGTCTTCTGGTTGCGCCGTAACGGAAGCCTCAGTCTGTAAGACCCCGGTTTCATCAGGAACTTCTTCAGTGTGTCCCTGAACGCCTTCTGACACTTTATCATCCACCATTTCACTATGCGCTTCCTGATTATCATTTCCCTGAAGTGCAGTAGCGGCATGGACGGGTTCAATCTCAGGTCGATCAGCTTCGCTTTCACCAGAGTTTTGAGGTGGGAGGATATTGTCAGAAAAGGGCTGGGTAATACGTTCTGAAACTGTTTGAGTGTTCTCCGCCGGTATGGCTTCGCTTGCAGAGTGTTGAATGACCATTTCTCTCAGCTGCCGCACAGCAAGGGCAACATCAGGTATGTTACCAAGACAGAATACTTTATCAGCATCAGTCGGTTCCCCTGATGCCTCCAGAATGAGAGCAATAATTTTATGTTCAGGTGTAATGAACTCGCTCATTAGCCGCGTCCTCTGCTAACGTTAAAATCTGAATTTCCACCCTCGCTCTGAAAGGACAAACCTTTCCCACACCATGGGCAGTTCACATCATCAGGCCCATCAATACAGAGAAGTTTTCCGCAGGTACACATCGCAAAAGCACTACTGTTTCCGCAGTGTGGGCACCCTGGTACGCCATGGAGTTCACTGGTGTTTATCTGCGCCCCCGCTACGGCCATATCCGTCCATGAGAAGTAATCTTCATCCACAGGATAACAACCAGCAATGTTAAAGCTGTTAAGGTTTAGATCGAAAGCGAGTCCCGATACCCTGGCTGGCGGACGCTCATACTTAATCAGATAGGGTCGACGGGTTTTACTGCAACGCCCGGTTAATACCACACAGTTTTCATCGTATGCACGGGCTGTGTCATCTTTGGCAAGTTTGACGATATAGTCAGTTTGTTTAAGGGGCGGCTGAGAATCCTCGCCAACACTACGACTATGAGCCGTGACTGAAGCTGTGATCCACTGGATAAACCGCGAAAAATCGCCTTCCTGATTTTCCGTAAAGGATAAGACGTTTTCAGTCAGTTGCCTTAGTACACTGAGATCGACCGATGATCCGATCCCCACAGCAATCATGTTCACTTTTTTTGCATAAAATTCGTTCCAGCGCTTAACTTCAGCTGAAATGTCATCTGTCGGTCGACCGTCAGTAAGTAAGTAGACAACTGGCTTCCAGTCACCTTTTTCTTCCTGCGTCGTTTTTCGGACCTGAGAATCTATCTGTGTTGTCAGTTCCCGTAGGGCAGTCGCGAGGTTAGTTCCTCCACCGACAGGAAGGCGGGGGGGATAAAAAGACACAATGTCATGTAACGGGACAATCGTTCTGGCAACACCAGCAAAGGCAATAACTGACACCCAGACAGTCTCCAGAGCATGAGGGTCCTTACGCAGATCGCTCACAATCTTCTGCAAGCCATCATTCATCCTTTTCAGGTTTTCACCAATCATGGACTCAGAACAGTCCAGAACAAAAAACACGGGAAGTCGTCTCACAGGAAACTCCCTCATAGCAAAATGTGACGTCCATGGCAGAGATGGACTTTATCGGTATACGGCAGGGTTATTCCCTGCCATACCGGCGTAAGTTACAGAACAAGCTGGATTTCGGGCGGTGGCGGTGGAAGCGTGTCCGAATCAGTAGTGACTCCGGCACTGGAGCTTCCTGAAGCCACGCTGGCACTGACCCATTTGAAAAAGCCTGAAAATGCGGTCGAATCCAGTGTTTCAAGAGCCACAACTTTGTCAGTCAGTAGTTTCAGATGTTCGTGTCCCGCTTTAGGACCAACAGCACAGGCTATAATGGAACCAAACGAACGCCGCTGAACCTCTTTCACAGCTTCCCCATAAGCCCAGGCATCTGACGGAGTACCATCTGTCATCAGAAACACCAGCGGTCTCCAGTCGCCTTTCTGTTCACCATCAGAGCGGCGAATATCCCGGTCCACACACTGGATCAAACATTCAAGCGCCGCGCCGGTAAACGTACCGCCCGCGCTTGGTACTTCTATATCAGAAAACTGAAAGTCCGCCAGGGCAGTGAGAGGAACATACTCCCGGGCTTCATTATCGTATGTAATTATTGAGATATGGACGCTTTCGAGCGCATAAGGGTCCTGTCTCAGGGCACTCAGCATAGCCTGCACACCTACATTCACTGAATGTATCGATTCTCCTCTCATTGAGCCGGAAGTATCGATGAGCAGATATACGGGTAGTCTTCGCATTTAGATATAGTTCCTCAGATGGCTTACGAACGAATCGGAGGTGGAAGGCTCGCCTATCGCATTCAGTTTCCAGCCACTGGATTCCCGGACAAGCTCAGCAAAGACCATCGATCGCTGACCATTAAAGGCTACACCGCCGGAGAGGTCAAAGCGTGCCATTTCCACATTTTTTCCGTCTACAGCCCGGATAAATGCATTTTGCACTTTTCCAAAGTGCTGCTGTAATTTTTCGCCGTTGTAGATCTGAACAATAAAGACAATTTTTTCGTACTTCGGATCGATGCTGTTAAGTTTTACGATAATTTGCTCATCGTCTCCGTCACCGGCACCTGTCCGGTTATCGCCGGTCAACCAGATCTGTCCTGATTTATGGCGAAGACTGTTGAAGAAAACGATATCGCCGTTAACCAGTGTCGGCTTTCCATTTTCAACATTGCCAAGGTCAGTCACTTTACCGGCTGCGTTGCAGAGAAAGGCAATAACATCGAGGTCATACTCCTCCTCTTTTTTGCCAAAAATTCCGCCAAGGAAACCTTTTTTCTCTTCATTGATGTCCCAGCCAAGACCTATCGTGACTGATGAAAGATCGAACTCATTTTTACGCAGGCTGACGCCTTGCCCTTTCCGTAAGCTGACAGTCATAGGATCCTCTCTTTAGTTGGTTACTTATAAAACTACGTTTACTTCTGGCGGCGGTGGAGGCAAATCATCAAGACCGATAACTTCTTTTTTACCAGCATCGACTTTCTGGCTACCTACGGAAACACTGGCTGACACCCATTTGAAAAAAGCTTTGATGGAAGAACTGTCTGCCGTGTCCAGTTGGAGAACAATCTCTGTAATCTCCTTAAGTACTCCTGTGTCGGCATCGTGACCGGCAGCACAGGCAACAACGACACCTTTTTTGGCTGCTTTGAATTCATTCAGTCCTTTACGCCAGTCATCAGTAGGGCCACCATCCGTCATCAGGAAAACGAGTGGACGCCAGTCGCCTTTTGTCTCCGCTGTCGTTTTCTGAACTTCTGCATCAATTCGGTTTGCAGTCAGGGATAAGGCGTCGCCCAAAGCGGTGGTTCCGCTTGCAGAAAAGGAGGGCAAATTGAAATTGAGGAGATCCGTAAGAGGAACGGTCTGACGGGCAGTTGAGTCAAAGGTAATGACAGAGACATATGCGGTTTCTAATGCATATGGATCTTGTTTTAACGTGGTCAGAAGGGTCTGAACACCATTTTTTACAGCCTCTATAGGTTCTCCGTGCATCGAACCTGAAGTATCCAGAAGCAGATAGACGGGTAGTCTTCTCATCTTTGACATTCCTTAACGATTTGGCGTACAAGCACATTGCTTGTTCATCATTATATAAAAAATATTTCCTTACATTTATGACATATTACAAAAAACAATGGTATTTAGTTCGATTAAGAGTCACAAAACTAGTGTTTTATGTAAGTTCAGCTTTGCACCTTGTGTTCTGAACTTGGTGCGTTTGAACTTTTTTACATATTTAGGGGTAACCAAATACCACTATTTTTAGTGGTTGGTTAGCACGCTAACACTGAAGATAAGTGTACTCGTTAAATACTCATCACTCGATTGTGTATAGAAATCCATGCCCCGTAGCCAGTCATATAACTAGACTACATTCTGATTCTTTTTTCTCAAAATCTAATTCATAGATACTTCACCTCATCATTTGTACCGCTCTCATTGCATGAACTTCGGATACTTTTCCAGTAGATACCAGGTGTGGAACTTTTCATTGTTCAAGTGAAAAAGTTCAACTTAATCTTGTCATGCAAATACCGTCATACAGAATTGTTATTTAAATTATTTGTAACCATAAATTCGTAATACAATGCAGAGAACTATTTAGTACTACCCAGCAGAATATATATCAGAAGTAATGAAAGAAATCTGTTTTAGATGCCTCATTAGTATAATTGACAAGTGCGGGTGTAAGTCCGAGTTTTTACATTAGCTTTTTAATACCATTTTGTTTTGAGCATAAAATTCGATTGACCGCTGAATCTGCAATCAGTATGATGTAATTAGGGACAGCAACCAAAAAAAATTGCTGATACCCTAAGAGCCATGAGAAGGAAAAATATAATATGGCAAATCTTATAACAAAAGAAAGTATCAGAAGAAAACTACGTTTGCTAAGAGATCTTCGTGAGTATTGTTTAGATGATAGGGAACTTGTTAAATTTTTGAGCAACGAAATCCATGTATTAGAGAAGTTACTAGATGATATTGTAATGGAAGAATACAACCCATTGTCAACACGCTTTGATAAATGGGATTAGCTTTTCTCCAACATCACTAGTTATAGTAGTGGTGTTGGTTTTTATTTAATAAAGAATTCTCCATTATTAAATAACTGCCGCTCGTATGACTAAATTTTAATCCATCTACTTCATCTCTTTCTTCTGAGGATTTTTCCAAACAACAAGTAGTTATGAACTTATTTCCTGTCTTTTGAAATACCGAATATACATTAAAATCCCGGAGATAACGTTTAAAACCATAAATTAGTGGAGTTAGTGCTAAGACTCCACTAATGTTATATTATTTTTTCAAGACCTTTATAATTTCATCTATCTTCATTTCGACCAGTTTTTCAACTGCTTCGCTTCTTGATGATCCGCTCAACTCTGCCAGTTTATCTATTTTCCGGAGAATACGGCGTCTAATCGACAGGGAAACGGAAGTTTTTATATCCTTATCCAGTATCACCCGTGACCCCTGGTCATGTGTTTTTAAATCAGTATTAAGGTCCAGCGCCTCACTCATTCTCTTGAGTGTTTTCTTATCCAGTAATCCGGAGTTTACCATCTGATAGGAGTGGCCAGCCTTACTGTATTTAATTTCAGCAGCGTAGGTTTCCCTCAGCTCTTTAAGCGCCCGGCTTAGAGTCGGCTCAGAACAGGCCAGCGTCGCGGTGATGGATTGCGCCGATACAGGCTTCCCTGAGCCCAGTATGTTAGCCAGGGTGTATACTCTTTCCTGTCTGGTGTTTAATTGCATATTCAGTCGGTACCTGCCATATGGGTCAGTGGTTCTATAGGCTGAAAAATGTAAGTCGCACTCATTTTCCTGATCAGACCTCGATCACCTAATGCTTCAATGGGGTCAAGGCCACGCAGATTCCCGAAGTTGATTAGCTCGATTTCAGAGCGGCATACCCGCCAGGAAATAATGTACTCGTCTTCAAGATATCCAGTGCGTTTACTTACCCGCTGAGTGAAGCCTGAAATGACGACCTGTTCAAACGGAAGCGTCTGAAAAACGATTGCTGCTAATCTCAGCAGGCATCCGTGAACGTGTTTAGCGTAACTTTCCCGGACCGCTTTCTGCGTCATGGCTTTTTCATTGATATCAGTTCCCCGGGCATTCACGCTATACACTTTATCAGGCATATCCTCAATCTCAGGTAAATCAACATCAAGCCAGACTGTTGATTCCTCAGGTCGTACCTCAAACGACACCAGTGTTTCTCGCGGCCATTCTGTTTGCGAGAAAACTTCCTCAAGACAATGTTCAAAGAAGCGGGCGTCAGATCGGAATTGCTCTTTCGCTAAAGCTACAGACTCCGTGCGATTTTTTTCATGTTCCTGGTACTGATGCTGCCATTCTGCGTACTGCTCAGCCCAGGCTATACGCTGTTTCTCATAACGCTGCTTCAGCAACTCATTTTCACGTTCAATATCAGCGACTGTCACCTGCCACCGCCGAAGATTTTCGTTCTGTCGCTCCTGTCGGGCTGCATCAGATTCAAACCATCCCCCAAGGAACCCGCGACCGGCATGCTCATCAGGTTCTGGTGGAAGTGGTATATATTCAGGTTTGTTTGGTCGTACCGGCGCAGGAAGAGTGAAACTGCCCTGACGGAGCGCCAGGTACTGTGTCTCGAGCGTGGCCCAGGTATTCCCTCCCTTTGTGGAAGGGGAGAGTTCATGGATATTGGTTATCGCTGTTACGGTGGACATCAGTTTTTCCACCACCAGCTCCAGTTCATACCTCAGACCGGGATCTGCCTGACGCCTGGTATTCACTCTTTCCCGTGCTGTTCTGTCAATCCGGGTGCGGTAACTCAGTCCCGTTCCGGGAAGACCCAGGTTGGCAAACGTTCCATTCTTTCCCACTGACAGCGAAGCTCCACGGGGGCCAATACTCAGGCTGGGGGCCCCGTTACTCAGGTTAACCCTGACCCCCGGGATAATGCTGATCGATTTACGAAATCTGAATCCCATATATTCTTCCTTAGTGCTGCTTAGAAACTGGAATAAGCCTGATTCCTTCCGGATTTTGCCCCGTAGTCAGACCGTATACCTGTCCCCGTCCCAGGATCCCCTGAGCCCACCGGCGATGGGTGGCCGGTTCACACATCGCTCCCTGAGATTTGAAGACTGCCTGGGTGGAATTCAGAATTCGTAACGCATCTGAATGCTCACCAGGAGACACTTTAAGCGCCTCCTCTATCACACTAATCTGATCAGGATGAATGGCCGTTTTACCCACCAGCCCATGGGCGATATCCATAGAGAGTTCTCGTCCCAGAACGCCGTGATCGTCGATGTGTTCGCATACTGGTGCGGTAAGCGCAAAATCACGAGGAGCGAATACTGACACAAGCATTTTTATGACATAACCCATAGGAGTGTCATAAAGGGTCAGATCCCGTGGCCGTCGCAGAGACACGACGTTCATGAGATCGTTTCCGCCGATCCGCAAAGCGATTATGCGGTCACGGCAGTCATGACTCGAAAGTTCATTTGCCAGCGCCTGCATTTTAATAACATCATAGACTTCTTCGGTTTCAAGCGTTGGCATCATCATCAATGATGTTCCTGCCATGATGTCCCACCAAACCGGGAGCGTGGAAAGGGTGAATTTGGGCAGTACAAACCCATCAACTGCACTCAGGTCCAAATTAGTCGTTAACCATCTCCCCATATCAGGGTGACGTGGGCGGATAAATACCAGTGGGTACTTCTCATCATCGTTGACGGCTCTTGCGTGTCTCAATTGCTTCAAAAACAGTGAAAGATTCTGAATCGCAAGAGGGATGTCATGCTCGCTGACCGCATCTTCCAGGCAGACAACCAGAGAGCGTAGCCCCGGTATTTTCCCTTCCAGAACGACCTCAGCGATATCCTTGCGTGTGGCAGGCATATACAGCGTGGCACCGAGTTCCCATGGGGTGGGTTGTTTTTTCATCAGCGTACCTTTTTGATAATGGTAACCGCACGATACTGACCGAGCGTATCCCCGGCTTCCGTCACCTGGATACCTTTCTCTTTTGCCAGCCCAACCAGAAGAGAAACATCCGGGTCATCCATCTGGCGAACAAAAACATGATCAGGTACACGACGCAGAACCGCCCGCGTCGCTTCAGCGATACCCGGCTTAATGCGGTTAATGCTGTCCACCTCATAACGCTCAGCAAGGCTCTGGATAACTTTTCTGCTCAGCTGCCAGCGTGCGGCATTTTTCCCTGCGTCCCAGCCAGAAGCGGGAAGGGGTTTACCGTCAAGCTGTTCACGGAAATGTGCTACCGTATCCACCAGCATCTGGCTGCATTCAAAAGACTGAAGGTGATCGCAAACCACACAGCCATGCAGGCCTTCTTCGGCCCAGACAGAGCGCGAAATCAGACCCGAGACAGGCGCGCCCATGATACCGAACGGGATAAGCCAGTCATCGTCACTGGCAGCAAGCCAGGCACATCCGCAGGGGTCAGCCAGCACAACCAGTCGAGGCTGCTCCGGATAACCGGGACGGTCCTTCAGTGTGCGGGATAATTCGCCGGTAATAGCTCCTTTTCCCGTCCAGCCGTCGACAAACACTATGCCATCAGTACCATGGCGTGATTCGATAAAATCAAGCGCCGCAGCATCAATACCCCTGTCGCGGATAATGCTGATCCCGTAGTGGAAAGACTGTTTTCCCATCGCACGCAGAGCCTGATGCAGCATGACCCCCAGTGGAACACCAGCCCTGACCAGGCTGACCAGGACAATGGGTTCATCGCCAGCACGACGGGCCAGTTCACGAGCAAGATGAGAGACTTCCCGTGCCAGACGTGCAGCTCCCGAGTCAAGCGCACGGGTGAAAAGATCCAGGTGCCAGCGGGTAGGCTCTGGTTCCTGGCTTAACATGTCGGAATAATGCATTTTTCCTGACTGAATCAGTTCTTCCTTCAGGTCAACCGGTGTCATCTCCATGACAATGGGTTTCAGCAAAAAGTGAACATCGTCCGGTTTATAAGAACCAGAAAACGGGGCAAAATGCGACATCTTATTGCTCTCCAAAAATACGCTGTGAAATGGCCTCGGCAAACTGACTCTGGCGTGGAAGACCAAACCAGCTGCAGAGTTTCATGAATCGATGGTCGCTCAGGCTGTCACCCAGCCCCATCACCGGGAAAACCCCGCGCTCCTGACGCAGTTTCTCCAGCAACCATGAAACGGCCAGGCCTTTTTCTACCGGGCAGGGTAACCAGGCAATGTTGTTGCTGTTACGGTGGATGTAAAACCCTTCGGTCGAAAAGACGCGCTCGATCTCATCCCCGACAGCGTTCAGTTCATCAAGCTTCGTGCTGTCGCGGTGCTTCATGACCAGATACACCGGCGTACCCTCATATTCGTAGTTGAGGCGTGCCCAGGCATTAATGCCTCGCGCGTCCATGAGCTCGGTGATGATATGTTGCATTGACGTTAAGCGGTCGGCGTAGGAGGACAGGGACTCCAGCATATGGGCTTTCCAGTCGTCGTCTGGCGTACCATCTGGACGAAGGATCACCGCGCCATGAGTGGTCACGGCCCAGGAGCGGAAGGGGATCTGCACCCGACTGATTTCTTCCGTACCTCTGGCTGTCACCGGAATGAGGTCCGCATGCTCCAGCAACCAGTCCACCAGCATGGCCTGCTCTTCGGTCATAAAGCTGCGAGGCGTGAGGCTGCGATCCAGTGCGCCGGTCCGGAACGGTTCAAGGGCAAGTTCATCAACCATTTTTCGGCGGGTCTGGAACAGGGTGTCATCTAGGTCGCTGAATACGACGGGCTTATTCATAGGTAATCACCTCTAAGGTGGGAGCGACAGCGGAAAGCGCCTCAAGCAGCCGGGGGTCGACGCTGGCAACTGGCGTTTCGCAACAAATCAGGATCCGGTCAAACTGCTGATGAGCAACGTTATAGACATAATTCGGAATACCCAGTCCGTAGTTATCGCTGAAAGCAATGGCGGACTGGATAGCATAACCAGTGGAAATCGGTGAGCGGGTCGTCGAACTGAACACGACCTGAGCACCAGCCGCCTCAAGTCGCTCAGCCAGCAGGAACGGCTCCCAGACAAATTCACCGGTGCCCAGCACCAGAATGCTTTCACCGGGCGAAACCTGAACCTGAAGACCCAGGTCACTCGCCGGTATCTGCATCCCGAGTCGCCCCCAGGATTGTTTGCCGGTGATCGGGATGTTCCCTCTGGAGGTCACATTTACCTGGGGCATGACAGGCAGCGGGGCATCTGGTTCTGGAGTCCAGCGCCAGTTGCCTGAGATGAGCGATACTGTATGCAGGGGCAGGGGGCAGTTCTGATAGAGGGCTTCTCCGCTCCAGTCAGTCAGCGTGACAGCAATAACCCGTCGTACCTTCCGGAGTGCACCGGATGCACGTAATGCGGCGAGAAGATTGAGGAACGTTTTACCCGTCGTGGCTTCATCATCCACGAGCACTAATGTTTGAGCCTCCGCTACGGTTTGCCGCATCCCGGCACAAACTGGATAGTAGATCAGGTGGTCTGTGGCATGGCTGTGCTCTTCTTTAAAATCGCACAGCAGTTCAGCATCAACCGGATGCCGTGTTGATGTCAGATAGACACAGTCAGGTTGATGCTTACGCACCTCATCAAAAACTCCCGCCCCTAGGCCGACA
Organism: Klebsiella sp. X1-16S-Nf21; assembly: GCF_002837615.1. Classification (NCBI taxonomy): domain Bacteria; kingdom Pseudomonadati; phylum Pseudomonadota; class Gammaproteobacteria; order Enterobacterales; family Enterobacteriaceae; genus Klebsiella; species Klebsiella sp. X1-16S-Nf21. Next base: position 13,627 of record NZ_PJDK01000016.1, on the reverse strand, counting down.
GCCGTCTCAGCCATCCCGATAAATACCACCGGCCCATCCAGAGTCCCGGGAAACTTCTCCGCCAGCTGTGTATAAACATTGCGCATGACCTGAGGAGAGACAGGAATATGTCGACCCAGCACTTTACTGACAAACAGAAATGCGCGTTTTGGATTACGCCGTTCGGCGATATCAAACAGATCAGTAAGAGGATAATCGGTTACCTCGCTGCTTACCTCAATTCGCCCACAGGATAATGTCTTTTGATAAACGAAATTCCCATCAATTGCTGACATATCTGTCTCCATTAATCGATTCTGTTGGTCAATGATGCCGGATAGGGAATAACATCGGTGACAGAGCGGACGACTGCAGGTGAAAAATCAGTTTTGGCTGACTGCCGGACCTGTTCATCATCCATCAGTCCAAGTGTATGGAAGGCATAGAGACCCGGCAGATTCACGCCACTGTGCCGCGTATAACCGATACCTCCTGAAGGCCGCATGTTAATTTCCAGCAATAGCGGTTTTCCTTCGGCATTATGGCGTGTCTGTACATTGACCATGCCATCTGCGTTCATTAGGCGGGCGCAGTCGATGGCAAGTTCAATCGCTTCCCCTTCATTCTCCAGATACTGAAGCACACCTACCTTACGCCGCCCGATAGCGGCCAGGACCGTCCCTTGACTTACCACCATATCCACGGAGTATTCTGGCCCGGGTAAATAGGGCATCAGTACTTGTGGAGTAAAGCAGTCCATCCGGGCATGCGCAGCCAGATACTGTGATGGGTGGATAACACGGTTATCAGGGTTGTTGAGAAAAGCTACAGGAGAGACATTGTCATCAAAACGCCAGAATCCCATGCCATAAATGCCTGTGACAGGTTTAATACAGAGGCAATCAGAAGGGAAAGGGGGATCACTCAGTAGCGCGCGAAGCTCGTCAACATTTTTTACCCGAACCGACGGGACAACCGGAAGTCCATTTTTTTCCATAAACTCGGAAAAAGTAACTTTTTCGTCGGCTAATTCGAGCCAGTGGGTACCCGTTGACCCAGTAGTCAGGTGGATACCAGAACGTTGAATGTTTTCCCGGTGGCTTTCAAACCATTTACAGTTACGACCGGTATGTATCGCATTAATACCATGAGCACTCGTAATTGAATGGATAAATGAAAGGCGTTCTTCTTCACTTTTTGGTTCGAGCATTGAAAAATCGGAGACTGACAAGATCTCATTTCTTTCATTGCGATGAGACGAAAAAACAACAATATTCTGATTTTCCTTTTCCGCAAATGATTTTACCCCAAGAACAATGTCTCGCTGGGAAGATAGTCCTTCCATAAACCAAATTTTCTTAGTCATGTTTTATAATTGTCGCCTGATGAGAGGATGGTCGTTTTATGATACTTGAGTCTAAGAACACCCACGCACCGTGTCAATCATAATATGATAAACACTGTGTGTTTTTAGATTTCTTAAAAATAAAATAAAAATGATATATATCAACAGTATGCATGAGAATAAAATCAGTAGCGACAATGTAATGAAACGTAAATTATGAAAACCTACCAGTTTTTATCTTGCGAGTGAACTTTGTCATGATATGATTTTGATGTTGCTTCACTGAATATGAATTTTAAAAAACCTCAGTCAATACCTTTAAGGAATGAATATGGTTTCTTTAAGTAAAAACCAGACGGTATCACTCAGCAAACAATCCACCGCTCTCAGCCAGCTTCAGTTCGGCTTAGGTTGGGATCCTATAAAGAAAAAAGGATTATTTGGCAGCTTTTTTGGTGGCAATGATTCCATAGATCTGGATGCAGGTTGCGTTCTTCTGGATGTGGCAGGTAATAAAATTGACACCATCTGGTTCCGTAAACTGAAATCCAGCTGTGGTTCTGTCGTCCACTCCGGCGATAACTTGACAGGTGAGGGGGATGGCGATGATGAAATCATTCACGTCAACCTCTTAAAATTGCCGGCAAATGTCGAATACCTCGCTTTTACTGTGAACAGCTTCCGTGGACAGTCCTTCAACGACGTGGATAACGCCTTCTGCCGCGTCGTGGATCAGACCAATAAGGAACTTGCCCGCTATCAGCTGACAGAACAAGGCCCACATACCGGCATCATTATCGCTTCACTGAGGCGCAACAACGGCCACTGGGACTTTACCGCCCACGGTAAAGCAAGCGGTGGCCGCACAATCGACGATATGCAGCGCGATATCATCAGTACGGTGGTAAAAGCATGAATCTGACACCGGGGGGCAATGCCCCCGTACCTGCTCAGGAACTGCGCGTTAGAGTCATTTCTGGTGGTCCTGTTGATGCCTCGGCATTTCGATTATTCGCTGACGGGAAAGTTCGGGGTGACAGCGATATGGTCTTTTACGGGCAACCCCGTAATGAAGATGGTTCCATTAGCTTCAGTACTGAAGGGACCAATAGCGTTTTCACCGTTGATCTGTCCCGCCTCAAGCCCGACGTGCAGAAAGTCGCGTTCACCGTTACCTGTGACGGCAGTCATACAGTTTCCTCCCTGAATCATCTGTCCATACAAATTGAAAGTGGCAATACCTCGCTGATCAGTGGTCAGGTAGAACTGAGTGGCCGTCAGGAAGCCGCTCTGATCCTCGGTGAAGTCTATCGCAGGAATGGTGACTGGAAATTTCGTTTTATCGCCCAGGGCTTCAATGGCGGCCTGAAACCTCTCGCTGAGTACTATGGCGTCAACGTCGCGGATGAGCCAGTCCCAGTCACTCCGCCACCAGCGCCTCCGGCTCCGCCTAAAGTTAGCCTGAGTAAAGTTTCTCTGACCAAAGAGAAGCCTGCCATCAGCCTTGCCAAAAAAGACAATTTTGGTGAAATCCGCATCAACCTGAACTGGCATCGTGGCTCGGGTTCAGGAGGCTTGCTGGGCGGTATGTTTAGTTCGAACAAAGCGATTGACCTGGATCTTGGCGCATTCGTTGAACTCGCAGATGGCTATAAGTCAGTTATTCAGGCACTCGGTAATGCTTTTGGTAACTATCACTCTGAGCCTTATGTTCAACTTCAGGGTGATGATCGTACCGGCGAGGCTCTGGATGGGGAATGGCTTCACATTAATGGCCGCGAATGGAAAGAAATCCGCCAGGTACTGATTTATGCCTTTATCTATCAGGGCGTGCCCAGCTGGGACAAAACTGATGGCGTGGTGACATTACATGTTCCTGAGCAACCACCGATTGAATCGCGTCTGACTGAAGGTGATAACAAACGCACGCTGTGTGCGATTGCCCGTCTGGTCAACGAGAACGGTTCCATTCGTGTGGAACGTATTAACCAGTACTTCAGAGGCCAGGAGGAAATGGACCGCGCTTTTGGCTGGGGGTTTCGCTGGTCCAGAGGTTCCAAATAAACGCAATGATGAGGGTATAAGAATGAGTTTTTTCGACAAAGTAAAAGGGGCTTTGACCTCGGGTCGTGAGGAATTGACCCGCCAGGTAGGCCGTTACAAAAACAAGAAATTTATGCAGGGTACCGTCGCGGTATGCGCCCGTATCGCTGTTGCCAGTGACGGCGTTAGCTCCGAAGAAAAACAGAAGATGATTGGATTTCTGCGATCCTCAGAAGAACTGAAAGTCTTCGATACAGCTGAAGTTATTGAGTTTTTTAACAAGCTGGTGACCAGTTTCGACTTTGATCTGGAAATCGGAAAAGGCGAAACGATGAAATATATCCTCGCCCTGAAAGACCAGCCAGAGGCAGCTCAACTGGCTCTTCGTGTCGGTATTGCTGTTGCTAAAAGTGATGGCAACTTCGATGATGATGAGAAGAGTGCTGTCCGTGAAATTGCCCGTTCGCTGGGTTTCGACCCGGCTGAATTTGGCCTCTGATAAATAACGGATAAAGGTACGATATGGTTTCCACTCACATCGGTTTTCCGGCTGAAACAGTGACAGTCTTTGTTGCTCTGTCGGTCGGTGCCATCTTTATTGACCTGTTCATGCACCGACATGACAAGCCAATTTCCCTCAAAAGCGCAGCCTTATGGTCCGTTTTCTGGGTTGTTGTCGCGATGGCATTTGCCGGTTTCCTGTATGTGCATCACGGTGCCGAGGTTGCCAGCCTGTTTGTCACGGGTTATGCCCTTGAGAAGGTGCTGTCAGTTGATAACCTGTTTGTCATGATGGCGATTTTCTCATGGTTCTCAGTTCCGGACCGTTACCGTCACCGGGTTCTGTACTGGGGGATCATTGGCGCTATCGTATTCCGGGGGATTTTCGTTGCGATCGGTACCGGTCTGCTTAGCCTTGGCCCTTATGTCGAGCTGATCTTTGCCGTTGTTGTTGCCTGGACTGCGGTCATGATGCTCAAAGGCGGTGGGGATGATGACGAAATTGAGGATTATTCTCAGCACCTTGCTTATCGTCTGGTTAAACGTTTCTTCCCGATTTGGCCGAAACTGTCCGGACATGCATTCCTGCTGACCCAAAAGGAAGTGGATGCCGAACTGGCTAAACCAGAAAACAAAGACGTATCTGTAGGGCGACTGAAAAAGGCTGCGCTATACGCCACCCCATTGATGTTATGTGTGGCTGTAGTGGAACTCTCTGACGTTATGTTTGCCTTCGACTCTGTCCCGGCAATTATTGCAGTCAGTCGTGAACCACTGATTGTGTATAGCGCCATGATGTTCGCAATACTGGGCCTGCGTACTCTGTATTTCGTACTGGAAGCCCTGAAACAGTATCTGTCCCAGCTGGAGAAAGCTGTTATCGTCCTGCTGTTCTTCATTGCGTTTAAGCTGGGTCTGAACGCTACCGATCACATCTGGCACCATGGTTACAGCCTGTCTGCGACCACCAGCCTGTATGTCGTACTGGGTGTACTGGCTCTTGGTATTCTGGCCAGTGTCATCTTTCCGGAAAAGCCGGAAGCTGAAAATAAAGAAAGCTGATCTCAGCTGATTAATGATTAACGAAAGAGGATAAATAGATGAGCGTTTCACTATCTAAAGGCGGCAACGTTTCCCTGAGCAAAACCGCGCCAAGCATGAAAAACGTCCTGGTTGGCCTTGGCTGGGATGCACGTTCTACGGACGGTCAGGACTTTGACCTCGATGCTTCCGCATTTCTGCTGGCAGCCAATGGCAAGGTTCGTGGCGATGCAGATTTCATTTTCTATAACAACCTGAAATCTGCTGATGGTTCCGTTACTCATACCGGTGATAACCGTACCGGTGAAGGTGATGGCGACGATGAATCCCTCAAAATCAAACTGGACGCGGTACCTGGGGATGTCGACAAAATTATTTTCGTTGTCACTATCCATGATGCTCAGGCTCGTCGCCAGAGCTTCGGTCAGGTTTCCGGCGCATTTATCCGTCTGGTGAATGATGACAATCAGACTGAAGTTGCTCGCTACGATCTGACAGAAGACGCTTCTACTGAAACTGCCATGCTGTTTGGGGAGCTGTATCGTCACAACGGAGAATGGAAATTCCGTGCGGTTGGCCAGGGTTATGCTGGTGGACTGGCTTCCGTGTGCGCTCAGTACGGCATCAACGCGTCCTGATAAAAAGTAACTTTCTTACCCAAATCATTCGGGGGTGATGCCCCCGATATCCACGACCCGATATCTACGATTAGCAGGAGCAAAAAATGGCTGTTTCTCTCGTTAAAGGCGGTAATGTTTCTCTGACTAAAGAAGCCCCGAGCATGAATGTTGCTCTGGTTGGCCTGGGCTGGGATGCACGCGTTACTGATGGTCAGGCATTTGATCTGGATGCATCAGTATTCCTTGTTGGCGAAAACGGTAAAGTGCTGTCCGATTCGCATTTCGTATTTTATAACAACACCACCAGCCCGGATGGCGCAGTACAGCATCAGGGTGACAACCGTACCGGTGAAGGCGACGGTGACGATGAGCAGGTCAAAATTGATCTGACAAAAGTGGCCGCAGACGTTAAGAAACTCGTATTCGCAGTCACCATTCATGAAGCAGACAGCCGTAAGCAAAATTTCGGCATGGTCAGTAACAGCTTTATGCGTGTGGTGAACAACGATAATGGCGCCGAGATTGCACGCTTTGACCTGTCAGAAGATGCCTCTACTGAAACCGCAATGATTTTCGGTGAACTGTATCGCCATGGCGCGGAATGGAAGTTTAAGGCTGTAGGACAGGGCTTTGCTGGTGGCCTGGCTGCGCTGGCAACCCAGCACGGCATCAACATCTGATAAACCAGTAAAACCAAACCCCGGCCTGTCCGGGGTTTTTTCTACCCGCTGAGTGATCCCTTTACCCGGCAACAAGGAGCCTAAATGCAATTACAATCAGGGCAGAACATTCCGCTTCACACAGCTACACTGACTCTCCGGCTTGATTATCCCCCCAGCCCAGGATTTCACAGTACCCCTGAGACTTGCCTGTTTATGCTGAATGCTGAGGGAAAAGTGACAGGCGATGCCGATTTTATCTTTTACAACAATCTTAGTGCTGCCGGTGGCAGTGTGAAACTCAACCCCGGTCACCAGCACGCAGTCGTTCATTTTGCGCTTGACCAGATCCCGGATACGATTCAGAAGATTGCAATCACTATGGTGATAGATGGCAGTGATACAATAAGCGGCCTCGCGCAACTGAAACTTTCTGCTGAAAGTCAGGCCACCTTTTTTGTCGATCTCAATGGCCGCACAGAAAAGGCTGTAATTATGGCGGAAGTTTACCGATACCAGGGCAACTGGAAGCTCAGGGCGCTTGGGCAGGGATTTAATGGCGGGCTTGAGCCACTGGCAGTCAGCTATGGTGTGGACGTGGAACCTGCAGCAGAAGTTGTACCGCAACCAGCCCGGATCAGCCTTGAAAAGAAACTCGAAGGTAAAGCGCCTGCGCTTATCAGCCTGGCTAAGAAAGCCAGTATTTCGCTGGCAAAACACAAACTGGATACCGTTGAAGCACGAGTCGCTTTTGTTCTCGATGCCTCAGGCTCTATGACCGGCCAGTTTAAAAAAGGGCATGTACAGGCCGTTCTTGACCGTATAGCTGTCCTGTCTGTCCAGTTCGACGATGACGGCACGATGGATGTATGGGGCTTTGCTGAGCGTCACAAGAAATACCCTGACGTCACACTGGACAATCTTGACGGATACATTGCTGCAATTCAAAACACGGGTAAACGATCTGCCTGGGAAATCCTTCCCGGCCTTGGCGGGACGAACAATGAGCCGCCAGTCATGAATGAGGTTATCGATTATTTCAAGGACAGCACCTTACCCGTTTTTGTTGTGTGCATTACAGATGGCGGGATCAGCAAAACACGAGAAATTAAAGAGGCCATCCGCCGCTCAGCCAACTATCCTGTCTTCTGGAAGTTCGTGGGACTGGGCGGATCAAATTATGGCATTCTGGAGAGGCTGGACACCTTTAGCGACCGTCGCGTAGACAACAGCAACTTTTTTGCTATCGATAATTTTGCCCACATAAAGGACGAAGAGTTGTATGAAAAACTTCTCGAAGAGTTCAAAGACTGGCTTGGACTGGCAAAAAGGAAGGCATTATCTGACTCATCGCCCCGGTAAGGGGCGATAGGCCTGCTGCCATGACGACACCTTTTCAAAGTACGCAGAGCTAAACAGGGCTATACGCAGATGTGATCGCTGAAACCCAACTTCACCCAGTAATTTATACCCAGGAACACATCGGCAGGGATGAAAAAAACCCGCTCGGAAAAGCGGGCTGAAAGTAGGTATTCCAATGGTAACAGGTTGAAGCATACCTAATAGTCCGAGCTACCGATTTACCAGGATGCACTCTTTTTTTGACCAGTTACAGTGGTTAAATGTAGAATATATGTTGCATTTATGTAAAGAGGAAATTGCAGAACGATAAAGGGCAATTTTTATCTGATGATTAGCTTCGACGGAAGCTTACGACGGAAACCTTGATGGAAGTGACGCCAGTGAGGCTCAGTCGCTGCGGAAAGGAGTTCATAATCTCCCCGCGTATCACCCCATGCCCGAAGATGATAGTCAGTCAGAGGTCCATATTCTTTTTCAAGCCGGATAATTTTCTGTGAGCACCTGCAATTATGACCACTGATTCTGCCGGTCAAAATGCCGTCTTTTGTCTCTAATTGTGTACCAATCAGTTTGATCCTAAGTTTTTCGGCAAAGGGTCTGAGTACTATTTCCGGCGACGCAGAACATAAGGTGACGATCGCGCCGGAAGTGACTTCATTCGCCACAGCAATCAAACCTGCCGGGCGCATGAGGCGATGCCAGTAGAGCTGACAGAATTCCTCTGCTTTAGAAGACACCCACTTTTCCTCAACACCAGTAAGAAAAGTTGTAATGAGCGTTTCTTTTAGCTCATCACGTGTCATCTGCTTACCCATACAGCGTAACGTGGGTAGAGCCATGCTGACGATACGTCGCGAAAACGCCCGATTGCCAAAGGCAAACCGCAGAAAAGGGATAAAGCTATCATGCCGCGTTAACGTACCGTCAAAATCAAATACAGAGAGCATGCGGGGCTGAATGACGTTCATCGTGATCTTATTCCGTTGGATAGTAGGTTACTTCTGCCAGCCGCTGCACTATACCACCAGGACGCGAATAACAGTAACCGCACGTAAGGTGCTGACATCCTGCTCGCCTCAAAATGAAGGGCAGGGGTCCAGGCACCTCCTGAGAAAAGTAACTTTTCGTGATTGTTTGCTCAGTAAAATCTGATGCGGTAACCCCATACTCTGGATCGACGGAGGGCTGCATATTACTGTTCCTTCACAAGTAATGAGTTCTGATCTCTGTAAGCATACCTGTCACATTCAGCACGCTGAAACCGTACCCCGGAACTGTCTAGTGTCAGGACAAGTCCACCTTGTGCAGCATGTACGTGGAGAAGCGTATCCTCACCCGACACATTCAGATGTAGTGCAGGAACGCCATGATTGATTTCCAGTAATACACCTAAGCAAAGCTGACTTGTATCGTCCGCCACCTCGATTGAGGTCTGGTTATCAAGATGGTAGGTGGCCGTATAGATTCTGCTATCGGCTTCATGACAAACCTGTTCACCTTCAGGCATACGCCAGTCCGTCATTCGTTTAATAACAGGAGCACCGACAGATTATTTTTGTGCGGCCACAATAAGGAGAGTTTGTAAGGCAGCTCTGTCAGACTCTCGGATCGCCTTGTCGAGGATAGTTTCGTGTCCCTCGTCTGCCCAAGCTTCAACATGATAATTTGACCATACGTTACGTTCAGTCGAAGGCAGGCGGTCATCAGGTTCGATGTGGAGAATGGGGGTACACTCAATGTCTGAAAGATAGGGTTTTGCGACGTCACCATCCGTAATACCGTTGACCAGTCCACCACAGTGATCAGCAATAACCCGTCCAATATCCAGCATGAAGGCCTGGTGCGCCTCACGGGAGTCAAGCTCACCCAGCAGTTCAGGTTTAATAAGAAGACCGGTGACGATTTCAGCCAGTTCATTGGGTAATATTTGCTTTGTCATAATGCCTCACAAAAATAGACGTATCAGGGCAGGAGAGCTGCGGGATCATGCCCTAGCCAAAGGAAAATCACATGACGTTCAGGTACGATTTCATCACCCGGAACTCATCCGGAGTGATTGGTTTCATACTGGATTTTTTAATGGCAGAGCCAGAACTAAATTGTGTTCCTCCTTCGGCATCTATTTCCCCACCATCGCGATAGTTAAGCTGTATCTCATCATATCTATGCGCTGCATTAACGCTGTCCGGGCAACGCAATATAAACGATACTGGATATTCAAATTCACCGACGACCTCTGTAAATTCACAAAAGAAGTATTTCATCTTCTCGGCGAAAGCTGTTCGTTCAGCCTCAAGAAAATTGTGTAGACCTGTCCATCGGATAAAATCCTTGCTCACGACACAAGCAGCGCCTCCAAACCCGTCAGGTCTTTTTGAGTTACTGCATGTAAAAGCAATTTTGAACTCTATCAATTCATTTCTGTCAAATGCAATAAGTGCCGCCTGAGCAAACAGCGCAGCATGTTCAGAATTGAAATCTCCGAGATCACTGTTAATAAGAAAACCTTCAGGGCATTTATCCCCGTCAAAATGCCAGTCCAGGTCTTCAGGAATATTAGCAACAGTTCTGCCTGGGTGGTTTAGCACACAGTGACGTACAATAATCTCCATTTCTGAAAGGTCGTTTGTGTTATCACATGAAATGAGTTTTTGAATAAAATTATCGTCAGGTTCAAACAATTCATTCATTGCTTCAAGTAATATAGCAGTTTGAGTAGGATTTGCTTCAATAAGACAAGCGCATTCTGAATAATAGTCAGCCATGATAAACCTCATATCTGTTATTGATGAGTACGGTCGATTGGGAGTAAGACCATCATACTAAACAAAGTCAGCCCATCAAGGGGGTATTTTCACCGGAAGCAATAATAATCAAAGTCAGGTTCATAAATTCTGGATGATAATATTCACACCCATTGTGGCACAAAAAAGGCTATGAAAAGAAGCAAGAAATAATGGGCTTACAAAATTAAACCCTTTCTGATTGAAGCTTTGTATTCTATCCAGCTTTATATATAAGAGATAATGGTAGTGCCGAAAAACAGACGTTAAACTCCATAATTGTAATAGTGCTAAGAACATAATCAATCTCGTCCAGCAAATCAGCCAGTGTGTAACACCAGATATAGTCCTTTCTGTATGAAGTGATCCAGAATGATGACCACCAGTCGTTAATCAGCAGGTAAATATCAGTCGTTGTAAGTCCTTGTCCATGGATATCGTTTCGCCACTCCTCTAACCAGAGTTTATGTTGACCAGGAAGACAGAAAGACAGGTAAAGTCTGGATTTTGAGACGTTAAGTTCCATTTTATAATTCAACAAGTTAGACTCTTTGATTGTCAGGCGCTCCACCCTTTGATCATGAATCCGGTCACGGTGTTCGCGTCGCTGTAAATCCCGGTTCTGTAACCCTGGAAACATGGAGACTGCCAGAGACCTTGAAAGGGGTAGAATAAAGCGCTCTCCACGAGATTCAATCAGAATATCGATAGCACGAAGGTACTCAAATTTTGTTGCTTCTCCACGAACAAATGGATCGTAACTCGCATCGACTTTTCTCAAGTCATTCGAGGTAATTTGAGATTTACCTGTAAGCTCTTTAAAAAAGGCTTTGACGTAGGCCAGCTCTCCTGTTTTCCGTCCCAAAGATCTGCGATTCTCTACAGAAGCAATAGAAGCCATTGCACATCGCTGGAAAGGGTTAATCGGGACAAGCGAGGATAATGTCATAAATTACCATCCTTAGAGAATAGGCAGCACATAAAGACATATTATCAGTAATTATTTTTCTCGCCAGTCACAATTGTGTTAATCGTCATATTTAATTATTGTCAAAAACAGTTAATATTTTTGGATTCGACTTCAACCATGAGAAAGTAACTTTCCAGTACTTTCAAAATCCGTAAACATATAGAAACGGTGAGCGAAGGGAGGATTAAAAGTTACTAAGCCTTTCATGAAAGGCTTAGTGAAAGGAAACAAGGTTATTTCTTAGAGATACAGCTTTCAACAAGTATAGTAATGAACTTTCTCTCTGCGTAACATCCGTTCATCGATTTAGGGTCAAAAACAACATTATCAGCTTCAACATACCGTAGTCTGTGGTATACAGACAAACGCTCTTCATTTCGTTTGTGCTCTTCTAATACAGGAGTGTAATCATGTTCTGTCAATCCTATTACAAATAAAGAACAAAATACAGATAGTGCGATAATAAAGAAGGGGGCATTTTCCAGTAACGAGGCGGTAGTTTGAGATAAATTTACGGCAAAGCTATCAACAATGCCATTTGTTATTAAAGTAATAAATACAAGTACAATCATCCCACCAATTACGAACGAGATCCGGGTTAACATTTTTGAGTTGTCAGGCTCAGCAGTAACTTCATCAGGTGGTGCAAAGACAGTAGAGCGCGTCGTTTTCTGAATTTCTGAACCGGCATAACCTCCGCCTCCCAGAATAACAGAGTCTCCCGATATGCCGCCACCCAGCATTGAACCTGAACGCTCAGTGGTTGAAGTTTCCTTCAGATAAAGGGAGTTCAAAGGGATCCCGTCAGTTGGTGAATAATGAACTTTCATGATAGTCATAGTAAGGCTCCTGATTATTGATACTTTTATAGTACTGTGAGCCTGAGGACAATTTTTCCTTTAAAAGGGTGAAATCGCTATTTAACTATTTTTTTTACCGGGCACGAAAGGATAAAAACCGTAGTTGTCCTGCAAAAGCATCCAATTATGGAAAAACTATGAATGCAACATGTTGACGAGAAAATCTGATGGAAAAAGTTTACCTGTCTGGTATTGTCAGGAAAACCGGCAAAGGATTCAACTAACCAGGGGTGGTTTGTTGAATATGGAGCAGTAGCAGCCCCTTTGCCGGTTTGTCATCCTTTCATGCCTGCATCACTTTCCTTCCTGCTACCTGAAGACATCCACATACGATCTGCAAAAAAGAAGCCCACGTTTCGTTATGGGAGTGAACTACTTTTTTCACGAAAAGGGTCTCTCTAGGTGCACAATCCGTGACACTGTCACTTTTAGATGTAAGTGATCTAATATCATTAGATATAGTCACAATAGTAAATGTCAATAGCGATAAAATAACAGCAATTGATTATAAAATTTATGCTTATTAAATAAAACAAGGTTTCAATATGTCGCTATAAAAACAATAAAAATGTATGGATTCAGGAATAATGAGAATTATGCTCATATTTCCATCGCTTCAAGAGGTATGCAACATCCTAGTTACAGTTCGAATAATAACGATTATTCCATGTGTTAATATGATGTTAATACCCAAAATGGAGGTAACCGGCTTCTAAATTAGTCTAAAAGTTACTTTTCGAGTGGTTTTCGCTCAGGTTGCGCTACGCGAAATCTGAAGAAAATCGGAGGGGTGAGTACGTCAGATTTCACGTAGCGTGCGGGGAAGTTAAAAAAATATGCGGCTGATTTCTGTCCGGTTAATGGATCAGTATTAAAATCCCAGGATGAAGAACATCAGGGCTGAAGCACTTTACGCCGCAAAAGCTACTTTTATATTTTGGTGGGGGGAACGAGCAGGGGAGTGGAATCGTCCATGATATCGGGCCCTGTTTTCCATAGTACGCATAATGGTACTTTTGTTTTATAGTCATGTGGGCAAGATGTGCAGGCCTATCCATGCAGGAATAAAGTAGATTTGTTTAAAATTAACCATGATATGATTTATAAAATACATTTTTCAAACAAACTAGACTGGCCCCATGAATCTCCAGACAGCTGGTATCACTTAAATTAGTGATAGTCTTAATACTAGTTTTTAGACTAGTCGTTGGAGTCCGGATGATTGATGTTCTAGGTCCAGAGAAGCGCAGACGGCGCAGCGTTCAGGAAAAAATCGCCATTGTTCAGCAGAGCTTTGAGCCCGGAATGACCGTGTCTCTGGTCGCCCGTCAGCATGGCGTTGCTGCCAGTCAGCTGTTCCTGTGGCGTAAGCAGTATCAGGAAGGCAGTCTCACCGCGGTTGCCGCTGGTGAACAGGTTGTACCCGCGTCGGAGCTGGCATCTGCGATGAAGCAAATTAAAGAG
>NZ_PJDK01000164.1:0-585 GCF_002837615.1 Klebsiella sp. X1-16S-Nf21 | reverse complement strand
TGAAGCTGGTGCGCGAGAACGCGAAGCCCATCAGCGGCGACACCGGCCTGCGGGATATCCAGCGCCTGGCGGAGGAGAACCAGTTCCCGCCGGTGGACCCGGCGCGTCGCGGGACCCTGCGCCAGATATCGGTGCTGAAGGAGTACGTTGACCACCTGATGGGCTACGTGGACCTGGCGAACTTCACCCGTCCGCTGAAGCTGGTGGTGAACTCCGGCAACGGGGCGGCGGGGCACGTGATTGATGAGGTGGAGAAACGCTTCGTGGCGGCCGGGGCGCCGGTGACCTTTATCAAGGTGCATCACCAGCCGGACGGCCATTTCCCGAACGGTATCCCGAACCCGCTGCTGCCGGAGTGCCGACAGGACACCGCCGACGCGGTGCGTGCGCATCAGGCGGACATGGGTATCGCCTTTGACGGCGACTTCGACCGCTGCTTCCTGTTCGATGACGAGGCATCGTTTATCGAGGGGTACTACATTGTCGGCCTGCTGGCGGAAGCGTTCCTGCAGAAGCAGCCGGGGGCGAAAATCATTCACGACCCGCGTCTGACGTGGAACACGGTGGACATCGTGACCCGCAGCG
>NZ_PJDK01000163.1:0-618 GCF_002837615.1 Klebsiella sp. X1-16S-Nf21 | reverse complement strand
ACGGCATCTCACCTTTCATACGACGGGTGAATTCGGCCGCTTCCTGCGGGAAGGCTTTCGCGTAGGCAGCAAACTTCTCATTCCACGCCGCTTCTTTCGCCTGGCCGGCTTCTTTGGCATCCCACTGCGCATAGATGTCAGACGGGATGTCAAACGGCGCGTGTTTCCAGCCCAGCGCTTCGCGGGTCAGCGCGATTTCTGCGTCGCCCAGCGGTGCGCCGTGGGAGTCGTGGGTACCGGCTTTGTTCGGCGAACCAAAACCAATGATGGTTTTGCACATCAGCAGGGACGGTTTGTCGGTGACCGCACGCGCTTCTTCTACTGCGCGTTTGATGGCGTCAGCGTCGTGACCGTCCACGCCGCGCACCACGTGCCAGCCGTAGGCTTCAAAGCGTTTCGCGGTATCGTCGGTGAACCAGCCTTCAACGTGGCCGTCGATGGAGATGCCGTTGTCATCATAGAAGGCCACCAGTTTGCCCAGCTTCAGGGTCCCGGCCAGGGAGCACACTTCGTGAGAAATGCCTTCCATCATGCAGCCGTCGCCCATGAAGGCGTAGGTGTAGTGGTCGACGATATCGTGGCCCGGACGGTTGAACTGCGCCGCCAGAGTTTTCTCGG
>NZ_PJDK01000162.1:0-639 GCF_002837615.1 Klebsiella sp. X1-16S-Nf21 | reverse complement strand
GCCTTAGGGGTCGACTCACCCTGCCCCGATTAACGTTGGACAGGAACCCTTGGTCTTCCGGCGAGCGGGCTTTTCACCCGCTTTATCGTTACTTATGTCAGCATTCGCACTTCTGATACCTCCAGCAACCCTCACAGGCCACCTTCGCAGGCTTACAGAACGCTCCCCTACCCAACAACACATAAGTGTCGCTGCCGCAGCTTCGGTGCATGGTTTAGCCCCGTTACATCTTCCGCGCAGGCCGACTCGACCAGTGAGCTATTACGCTTTCTTTAAATGATGGCTGCTTCTAAGCCAACATCCTGGCTGTCTGTGCCTTCCCACATCGTTTCCCACTTAACCATGACTTTGGGACCTTAGCTGGCGGTCTGGGTTGTTTCCCTCTTCACGACGGACGTTAGCACCCGCCGTGTGTCTCCCGTGATAACATTCTTCGGTATTCGTAGTTTGCATCGGGTTGGTAAGTCGGGATGACCCCCTAGCCGAAACAGTGCTCTACCCCCGAAGATGAGTTCACGAGGCGCTACCTAAATAGCTTTCGGGGAGAACCAGCTATCTCCCGGTTTGATTGGCCTTTCACCCCCAGCCACAAGTCATCCGCTAATTTTTCAACATTAGTCGGTTCGGTCCTCCAGTTAG
>NZ_PJDK01000161.1:0-662 GCF_002837615.1 Klebsiella sp. X1-16S-Nf21 | reverse complement strand
TCTTTGATACCAACGATTTCAACTTCTTCACCGACTTTGATGATACCGCGCTCTACACGACCGGTAACAACGGTACCACGACCGGAGATGGAGAATACGTCTTCGATCGGCAGCAGGAACGGCTTGTCAATCGCACGCTCTGGTTCCGGGATATAGGTATCCAGGTGGCCAGCCAGTTCGATGATTTTCGCTTCCCACTCTGCGTCGCCTTCCAGCGCTTTCAGAGCAGAACCACGAACGATCGGGGTGTCGTCGCCCGGGAAATCGTACTGAGACAGCAGTTCACGAACTTCCATCTCAACCAGTTCCAGCAGCTCTTCGTCATCAACCATGTCGCATTTGTTCAGGAACACGATGATGTACGGAACGCCTACCTGACGACCCAGCAGGATGTGCTCACGAGTCTGCGGCATCGGGCCGTCAGTCGCAGCAACAACCAGGATCGCGCCGTCCATCTGCGCAGCACCGGTGATCATGTTTTTAACATAGTCGGCGTGGCCCGGGCAGTCTACGTGCGCGTAGTGGCGAGTCGGGGTGTCATATTCAACGTGAGAGGTGTTGATGGTGATACCACGAGCTTTTTCTTCCGGTGCGTTATCGATCTGGTCGAATGCACGAGCAGAACCACCGTAGGTTTTAGCCAGAACGGTAGTGATGGCAGC
>NZ_PJDK01000160.1:0-729 GCF_002837615.1 Klebsiella sp. X1-16S-Nf21 | reverse complement strand
CGCGCCCTGGGCGTGGGCAAGGTGGTGGCCTCGCAGCACCCGGATTTCAAGGTCGGCGACGAGGTGAACGGCGCGCTCGGCGTGCAGGATTACTTCCTCGGCGCGCCCAAGGGCTTCTACAAGGTCGACAGCCAGCGCGCGCCGTTGCCGCTGTACCTGTCGGCACTGGGCATGACCGGCATGACCGCCTACTTCGGCTTCCTCGATGTCGGCCTGCCCCAGGCCGGTGACACCGTGGTGGTCTCCGGCGCCGCCGGCGCGGTGGGCAGCGTGGTCGGGCAGATCGCGAAGATCAAAGGCTGCCGTGTGGTCGGCATCGCCGGCGGTGCCGACAAGTGCCGCTACCTGGTGGAGGAACTGGGTTTCGATGGCGCCATCGACTACAAGGCCGAGGACGTGAATGCCGGCCTCAAGCGCGAGTGCCCCAAGGGCGTGAACGTGTTCTTCGACAACGTCGGCGGCGACATCCTCGACGCCGTGCTGGCCCGCCTGGCGCCCAAGGCGCGGGTGGTGATCTGCGGGGCAATCAGCCAGTACAACAACAAGGAGGCGGTGCGCGGCCCGGCCAACTACCTGTCGCTGCTGGTCAATCGTGCGCGCATGGAAGGCATGGTGGTGATGGACTACGCCCACCGCTTCCAGGAAGGCTTCAAGGACATGGCGACCTGGATCGCCGAGGGCAAGCTGAAGTCGAAGGAAGACATCGTCGAAGGGCTGGAAACCTTCCCC
>NZ_PJDK01000159.1:0-737 GCF_002837615.1 Klebsiella sp. X1-16S-Nf21 | reverse complement strand
AAGTTCCTCGAAAACCGCCACAACCCGGCAGCCTTTGAGCCGGTACCGCAGGCGGAAGCCGCGCAGCCGGTGGCAAAAGCAGAAAAACCAGCCGCCTCCGGCGTCTACACCGTCGAAGTGGAAGGCAAAGCCTTTGTGGTCAAAGTCAGCGACGGCGGCGACGTCAGCCAGCTCAGCGCCGCGCCGGTGGCCGCGGCGCCTGCTGCCGCCCCGGCTCCGGCCGGCGCCGGCACCCCGGTGACCGCCCCGCTGGCGGGCACTATCTGGAAGGTGCTGGCCGCGGAAGGCCAGACGGTGTCCGAAGGCGAGGTGCTGCTGATTCTGGAAGCCATGAAGATGGAGACCGAAATCCGCGCCGCGCAGGCCGGGACCGTGCGCGGTATCGCGGTGAAAGCCGGCGACGCGGTGGCGGTCGGCGACACTCTGCTGCAGCTGGCGTAAGGACGAGGAGCGGAAATGGAAAGTCTGAACGCCCTGATTCAGGGCATGGGGCTGATGCACCTGGGGGCCGGCCAGGCGGTGATGCTGCTGGTCAGCCTGCTGCTGCTGTGGCTGGCGATTGCGAAGAAGTTCGAGCCGTTACTGCTGCTGCCGATTGGCTTCGGCGGCCTGCTGTCGAACATCCCGGAGGCCGGGCTGGCGCTCACCGCCCTGGAGAGCCTGCTGGCCCACCACGACCCGGCGCAGCTGGCGGTGATTGCCGCGAAGCTCCACTGCGCGCCGGACGTCCACGCCAT
>NZ_PJDK01000158.1:0-938 GCF_002837615.1 Klebsiella sp. X1-16S-Nf21 | reverse complement strand
CATACCAGAATTCGTGCGCGGCATGGTGATGGTGAAGAAAGCCGCCGCGCTGGCGAACAAGGAGCTGCAGACCATTCCCAAAAGCGCGGCAAATGCGATTATCGCCGCCTGTGACGAAGTCCTCAATAACGGCAAATGCATGGACCAGTTCCCGGTCGATGTCTTCCAGGGCGGGGCCGGCACCTCCGTAAACATGAACACCAACGAAGTCCTGGCGAACATCGGCCTCGAGCTGATGGGCCATCAGAAAGGCGAATACCAGTACCTGAACCCAAACGATCACGTCAACAAATGCCAGTCCACCAACGATGCCTACCCGACCGGATTCCGCATCGCGGTGTATGCCTCCATCCTGAAGTTAATCGATGCGATTAAACAGCTGGGCGAAGGCTTCCAGGCGAAAGCCGTGGAGTTCCAGGACATTCTCAAAATGGGCCGCACCCAGCTGCAGGACGCGGTGCCGATGACCCTCGGCCAGGAGTTCCATGCCTTCAATGTGCTGCTTAATGAAGAGACCAAAAGTATTCTGCGCACTGCGGAGCTGCTGCTGGAGGTGAACCTCGGCGCCACCGCCATCGGTACACGCCTCAACACCCCGGACGGCTATCAACAGCTGGCGGTGCAGAAGCTGGCGGAAGTGAGCAACTTACCGGTCGTTCCGGCGGAAGATCTGATTGAAGCCACCTCGGACTGCGGGGCGTACGTTATGGTTCACAGTTCGCTGAAACGCCTGGCGGTGAAACTGTCCAAGATCTGTAACGACCTGCGCCTGCTCTCTTCCGGTCCACGCGCAGGCCTCAACGAAATCAACCTGCCGGAGCTGCAGGCGGGTTCCTCTATTATGCCGGCGAAGGTTAACCCGGTAGTGCCGGAGGTGGTCAACCAGGTCTGCTTTAAAGTCATCGGCAACGACACCACGGTGACCATGGCCTCCGAAG
>NZ_PJDK01000015.1:0-87754 GCF_002837615.1 Klebsiella sp. X1-16S-Nf21 | reverse complement strand
ACCCTCGAGGTACTGGCGCAAATAGCGCCTGCCTGTCAGCCGCAGGCGATCTATTGTCAGATGGGCACCATTGGCCTGCCGGAGACGCAGGAGGCTATCGCCTTGCTACGGGCGCTTCAGCCGGCGATGACCTTCGTCGATGCCCCGGTTTCAGGGACCAAAGCCCCGGCGGAGAAGGCGCAGATCCTGGTGCTCGCCAGCGGAGATCGTGAAAAGTGTGCCGCTGCCGAACAGGTGTTTGCGGCTATCTCCCGCGGGACGCAGTGGTTTGGCGAGGCCGGCAACAGCCAGAAAATGAAGCTGGTCCTCAATGCCTGGCTGATTTCGATGATGCAGGGCATCGCGGAAAGCGCCCAGCTGGCGAAGACGCTGGGCTTTACCCCCGACCAGCTCTGGAGCGCTCTGGAAGGCGGCCCGCTGGCCGCACCGTATGTCAAAGTGAAACTGGATGCCATCGCCAGCGAGCAATTCGCGCCGCAGATGCAACTGGCGCATGCGCTGAAAGATGCCCGGTTGGCGCTATCCCTGGCCGAGCCGCACACCATGCCGGGGCTGGATAACATTGCCGAACTGTGGCAGCAGGCGGCGGGCGCGGGATATGCCGGACAGGATTTGTCAGCGGTATATCAGTGGCTGTCGACGTCGGCGAAAGCGTAGTACCGCATCCTCAGGAAAAAGTGGCCGTGGTGGCCACTTATCCAGAGAAGAGTTATTTCCCGGAGAGAGCCGGGCGAGTGTCGATCCCTTCGTCAATGCGCTTGATCATATAGGGAAAGAACGGATTGGAAGACTGACGCATCAGCGAGTCCAGACCCACAACCAGCACCGAACGCTCGCCGCGAGCAGCAAACGTGCCGAGGCTGATCCCATATTGATTCAGCGGATGGGGATAGCGCCCGTACAGCGAATCGCTTAACGGGAAGGGGAGCGCGACATGAGAAAGGGAGTATACGTCCGGCAGGTAGCGCATTCCCTGCAGCTTTTCCACTGTGGTGTCTGTTTTCCCGGCAGGTGTTGTGCGGATTTCCATATCGGTACTGGCTGAATTCGCGTTAGTGATGATCGTGGTCTGATAAGCGCGTGGCGGCGCGGTCAGCAACCGCGCCAGCGCGGTGTAAGACGTCCGGCGTAATAATGAATTAAACCTGACGGCATGATTCAAATCGAAGAGGACAATTTCACTGCCATTTTCCGGCAAACGGTTATACAGCGCCGTCACGATCGCCCGCGTACTGACCGTTGAATCCACAACGGACTGAAAGGTCAATACCGGTGGTAAGCTGTTAAGTCTGTGATTTCTCGAGTCAGTCACTATCTGCTTTTGCAGCGCTTTGGTCAGCAGGAAGGACTGCCGGGCGGCGTTCGTCGGGAAGGAGTTATATTTGAACGGATTAAACTCGGGCATGATGTTTAACCATGCGGCTTTCGAGAAGGCGGGAAGAAACGCGGGCCAGCCAGCGAGGCCGGAAAAACGCGCGAAGCTGGTAATACCGATCATCGGAGAAATCAGGATCACCCGCTGGGGTTTTGCCAGTTCGGCATTATCCAGCGCGTCCAGCGAATATTTCATTGCCAGCGCGCCGCCGTTGGAAAATCCGACGATATGCAGGGGCACATCATTACCCGTCAGTCGTTTCGCTTCTCTCACCGCAAGGCGCGTGGCGGCAAGCCAGTCCTGCCAGTCCACATCGGTCAGCCCGGCGGGAACCGTCCCATGGCCCGGTAATCTGATACCGATGGCGACATACCCCTGTTGCCGGTAATTTTCAGCGATATGCCGCAGGCTGTAGGGGGTATCTGTCAGACCATGCAGCAACACCACGGCGCCTTTCGGTTTGCCATCCGGCATCATGATATATGACCGATTCCAGTTGGTTGGAAACGAGTCCGGATAGATGGTGCTGTGACTATAGTAACGATTCAGTTCGGTTTGCTGCTCAGCGTCCAGCTTATCGGTAACCTGGCGTTTTACCTCACTGAAGAGCGCATTCTCTTTGTTGATGTAATCGTTCCAGTCAGCATTGTCGATTTCATCCGCGTCCATCTCATGCGGAACCCAGGTATGCCAGAGCTGCAGCTCGGGTCCGCGCTGAATGTCATAAAGGCGTAGTCCCAGAGCGCCAACGATCAACAGCAGCAGGGACAACACGATACGTTTTAACCAGGTTACCCATTTCAACGCGTAGCTTCCTTTCTTAATGACATGTTTTCTGAGTATAAATAAACATGGTCAGGGAGATTTACTTTTTTACGCAGGACGGGGCGTGAAGCGCGCTGAGCGGTTCTATGGCATTGGGTTTAGCGATGCAAGGCCAGTGGAGGGATCCATCAATGGCCAA
Organism: Klebsiella sp. X1-16S-Nf21; assembly: GCF_002837615.1. Lineage (NCBI taxonomy): Bacteria > Pseudomonadati > Pseudomonadota > Gammaproteobacteria > Enterobacterales > Enterobacteriaceae > Klebsiella > Klebsiella sp. X1-16S-Nf21. The sequence goes on along the minus strand of NZ_PJDK01000015.1, from coordinate 85,415 downwards.
AGGCGCTTACTGGCTGACGGCTTCAGCGGGACAGCGTCGAACATTCGCCCTTTATGTCATCTCTTAATAAACAAAAATTCCAGCGCCGTCCGTCACTGCGCAACTCGGTAATGCTGAGCGGGTGAACGTCGATACGTGCAAATGAGTGAAGTGGGGCGCCGAGAACGTTGAGGAGCATGGCACGGATAGTGGAGGCAGACGCAATTACACCGTGTCGGCCTGGAATATCGACGTGTTTTGCCAGCCAACGGCCACAGCGCGCCAGCAACTGAGCACGTGACTCTCCGCCCGGCGGCGGATCGCCCTCCAGCCAGGCCAGGAAAGCGTCGGCGTCTTGCGTCATCACCTCACGTACTGGCCGACCGGCCCAGATGCCGTAGTCGGGTTCCGCCAGCTCCATCACCGGGGTACCCTGTAAAGAGAGCGCTGCGGCAGTTTGTCGGGCGGCGGTCTCCGGGGAGATCCAGACGCGGTGACAACGGGCGACACGGCTTTGTAACTGACGCGCCCGCTGCCATTCCCGCGCCTCCAGAGGGTCATCACAGGGGAAATGTGAACCTCGGGACGCTGCCGTTTCTCCCTGACAAATCAACGTTAGCGACGCTCTCATGATGTGTTAACCGCGGCGGAAGGCTGGGCGCTGCACACCTGTCGCCGGCGTGCGTTCGGCTAAGGCACCGAACGCCACACCGATGACGCTCCAGAGCACCAGGTGCGTGCCGAAGGAGCTGATACGGAAACGCCATAGCAGGTCCGCCGGGAAGTGTTCGGGCACTTCGTTCACTGTCGGCATCAGGGCACAAACCACGAGCATCAGCGCCACCGCGAACAGCGTTGCCCACATCATCGCATTCCCTCTACCGAGGCGCGGTATTAGCTGATGTGATAACCACGCGGCCGCGATGACGATGCCGATGGAAAGCAACATCATGACGAAGTACAGTTCGGTACGATAGCCGATGGTCTCCGGGTTACCGACCGCGGGCGGATTGGGTGGGTATTTCAGACCAGGCATCAGGCTCATGACCAGAAAGCCGACCAGCGCCAGGCCTAACGCTAACAGACGCGGGTTCGATGGTCCGAAGCGCTGATAGCTAAAGGCCCAACTCAGCGCCAGACCGCCGCCCAGCGCTGCGCCGAACAGCACCATGCCGGCCATTAGCCCGATCCCGGACTGGGTTTGACGGCTAAACACCTCTTCTTCACCGCCGTCAGCCGACGCGCTGTGTTGGTGTGAATGAGCGGCCAGACTTTCTTCAATCCCGATAGCGCGATCGACCTGCGGCTCGCCGAAATGGTGTGCAAAGGCAAATGCCACCAGTCCAGCCAGAATGCCTGCTATCATCCCTTTGAATAATAGTTTCCCAATCATGTCCGCCTCCTCAGTGGCAGGGAAAACCCAGCAGATGTCGTGCGTCGTGGAAGAATTCATGCACCTGGGTGCCGGAAAACATCGACGTCGCACCTTGTTCCGCACCGACGAAATAGATCGCTAACAGTGCCAGCAGGGTGGTAAACAGTGCCCAGGGCAACAGCGCCGCGACCGGTATCGGAGTGGCCGGGGTGTTGGTGGTAAGGGTAATATCGCTCATGATGTGACTCCGTTGTTAATTTGGCTGATGGAAGATTGTGCCGGGCTCACCGTGACCGGAACGCCGAGTGGAAGCGAGTGGTGGTTATGCGCCGGCGGACAGCTGGCATTGGCCAGGACGATCGGCTGACCATGCGGCGTGTTGATATACGCCAGTCGCCATTCCTGGGTCCGTCGGCCAATGTCATCCGGTGCGGTCAGGTGGAGGGCGGTGATCATGTTCTCCATTGCTGTCGCCCACTGGCGATAGTAGGCATCGTTCACACTTTCGCCGGGTTGCGCCGGAGCCTCCTTGATCGCTTCGCTGAACGTCCGTACCCATTCTGCCCACGGGAACAGCCCCGCCCGGTGCAGATGGACGATCAGGGAGAATGCTTTCGCCTGCCAGGGCTTATCAAAAACCGGCCCCTCCTCGTCGCGGGGTAACCCGACGGCGGCGTAATCATGCTGTGTCGCAATGCTCATGCTTCCTCCAGATAGTCGTCCCACAGATCGATGTACACGTTGTCCGGGCGCGGCGTGCCCCACAGTTCCAGCGCGGTGAAGCTGACGCTGTAGACGTGCTGAGGATGTTCGCCCAAACCGTGCGCCGCGGTGTCCGGCGTGATGAACACGCCATGATCGGTCTCAATACGGCCGATTTTCCCGCGCACGTAACGCGGCAGGCGGGTGTGGGTGGTTGGGTTGATGTTTTTTGCCCGAACCCGGTCTCCGGCCTTAAAGCGGGGAGCAATATCGTGACTGACGCGCGCGGAGGCGCCGGTACTGACAACCATCGCCACGATGTCCTGCGTCAGCACCGGCGTGCCCGGAGCGCAGGGGGCAGGGGTCGAGCCACCCCAGAGTTCATCGGCGGTGATCACCCCTTTTTCCAGCAGCAGCGTTTCAAATGCGTGCAACCAGTGCTCGTAGTAGCTCGCCTCCAGGTAGTGGGCTGGATCCATGCGTTCAATGGCGTGGCGGAATTCATCCACATTGAAATGTCCGCCGACGAACAGCGAGGCGAACAGCGGAAATACCCGGCGCTCCCATTCATGATGGAAATACGGCTCATTTTCCTCGTTGAGGATCGGCCCGAGGCCGTGCATACCGCCCAGATCATGTATCCCGTTCATGGTTTTCTCCTCTTATTATGGCGCGGCGACCAGGCCGGTGCCGATCATGGAATCGCGGGTGACCAGTTCGATCAGCTGCGCTTCGCTCCAGCCGTCGGTACCCGCCGGACGTTCTGGCAGGACCAGATAGCGCAGTTCCGCGCTGCTGTCCCAGACGCGCACCTCTTTACTTTCTGGAATGTTTACCCCGAATTCGGCCAGAACGCCGCGCGGGTCGATAACGATACGCGAACGATAGGGGGCCGATTTGTACCACACCGGTGGCAGACCCAGCACCGGCCAGGGGTAGCAGGAACATAATGTACAGACGGTCACGTTGTGCACGTCCGGCGTGTTCTCCACTACCTGCATGTCTTCACCCTGCACGCCGGAGAAACCCAGCTCGGCGATGGCGGCTGTGGCGTCCGCCAGCAGCCGACGTTTATACTCCGGATCACTCCACGCTTTAGCGACCACCTGCGCGCCGTTACGGGGGCCGACCTTGTGCTCATAAGTGTCAATCAGTTCATCCAGTGCCGCCGGGTCAATCAGTCCTTTCTCCTGTAGCAGGGATTCCAGCGCCCGGACGCGTAGCTCGATGTCCGCCGGCGGTTCAGTATGGTCGTGGTCGTGTTGATGGCTCATTTTATGGTTCCCGATGGTTAAGGGTTAAAACATCCGCCAGTCGCCGGAAGCTTCAAATGCGGCGGCGGCCTGATAAAGGGTGCTTTCGGCGAAGTGGCGTCCTACCAACATCATTCCTACCGGTAAGCCGTCGACCAGCCCACAAGGGAGAGTCATTGCCGGATGGCCGGTAATATCCTGCGGTGCGGTATTGCCGATCATTTCAAATGCGCGGGAGATGTATTCGGTAATGGAGCAGTCAGGTTCCGGCAATGGCTGAGCGACAAGCGGTACAGTGGGCATCACCAGCAGGTCGAAGTCCGCCAGCGCCCGGTCATAGCCCGCACGCGCGCGACGCGCGATATTCTGCGCCTTGGCATAGTAGCGGCCATGGTAGCGTTCCAGCCCGTACTGGCCGACGAACATGCATATCTTCAGCGATGGGGAAAGCGCATCGGCGTCGTCACGCCACTGGGCGTGCTTGTCCAGCAGCGCCACGTCATATTGTCCTTTCCAGTTAAAGCCCATGCCGTTGCCATGCATCATCTGCGCGGTCAGCCCCTCGCAGCCGATAGGGGACCAGAGCGCACCCGCCAGGCTATGCTCCGGTACCGAAATCTCGCCGACCGTCGCGCCCAATTCCTGCAGACGGGCAACGGCAGCGCGAACTTTCTCCGCGACTCGCGCATCCAGGTTCGGCAACTGAAAACCTTCGGCCATAATGCCGATCTTTAAGCCACGGACTCCCTTACCGAGCGCCTCGGTATAGGCTTCCACTTTGGGAGCATACTGACGTGGGTCCAATCCGTCCGCGCCGGCAATGACCTCAAGGACTAAGGCATTGTCTTTTACGCTGCGGGTCATCGGCCCGGTATGGTCGAAAGTGGCTTCGATCGGCATGATGCCGGTATAAGGCACCAGACCGTGGGTCGGTTTCAGGCCATAGAGGCCACACCATGCGGCGGGAATACGCGCAGAGCCCCCTTGATCGCCACCCATGGCCAAATCGACTTCCCCGGAAGCGACCAAAGCGGCGCTGCCAGAAGATGAGCCACCGGCCGAGTAGCCGCGGCGCAACGGGTTATGCACGGGCGCCGGATCGGAGGTATGGCTGCCTCCCGACAAGCAGAAGTGCTCGCAGGTGGCTTTGCCGAGAATAGTCGCGCCGGCATCCAGCAGTCGGGTGGCAACGGTGGCGTCGTAGAGGGGGACGAAGCCTTCCAGCGTCGAGGCGCCGTTCATCATTGGTACGCCAGCCAGCGCGATGTTGTCCTTGAGCACCACGGTGCGGCCGGCCAGTTTACCGGTTGCTGCACCTGTCACCTCGGTCTTGTAATACCAGGCATTAAGCGGGTTTTCGTCGCCTTCAGGACGATAGCCGGCGGCGCGTGGGTAGTGCACCGCGGGGATCTCGTCGGGCAGGGCGTCAATGAGATCATAGGCGTCGAAATTGGCCTGCATCAGCGCCAGATATTCTTCGGCTTGTGCAGGCGTCAATCGTATATTTAGCCGACTGGCGAGCGCTTGCAGCTGTTCAATGGTAGGACGTTCAATAGCCATGGAGTTCCCTTTGTATGGTGTTTGCCAATGCAACCTGCCTTCAACATAAGCCCGAAATGTCATCACTACATGGTTGTGCAGGTCAGTCATTTGGCTGAGACGGACACCCGCCTGTTGCGCGGATGTCCGTCCTCGGTTAAGACGGTTTATCTGTTTTCGGCCAGTGAATGCCGACGCTTTTCATCCCTTTGGTGACGTCCATGTCAGGATGCGCGAGTACCACATCCCGGTATGAAGGGCTGCCGATGACGGCGGGTTTGAACTGGGTCAGGAATGCGGTAACCTCTTCACGGATATCCTGCGGAACGTTGAAGTTCTCGTAGCATTCATCAATTGCCTCGAATACGGCTTTCCAGTGCACTTCGGTCAGACCCATTCCGCGGTGCGCGGTTACCATATCTCGTCCCCGGTAGACCGTGTTGCCGCCCCAGTGCTTGCACAGAAAATCGACAAAGTTGATATGCTCTTTCTGGAACGACGATTCGGATACGTGCGCCCAGATATGGCCGATATCGGGATGCTTCATACAGGTCTTCAACACTTCTCCTGCGAAAGCGTAAACGGCGTCATAACCACCGAGACGTTCATAAAGTGTGGGTTTTTGCTGCTGATCGGTCATGATGGATTTCTCCGTTGCGGGTGAGTAGTGAGTCTGGGGATGTCTCTGTGCCGATTCGCATCAGAACAGTTTCATCACGCGCAGGGTGGTATGTAGATCTTCCTTAAAACCGCCATCGACGTTGAGGTCGCGCTGGAGCAGACCCTGTACCTGCACCGTGGGGGTGACGAATTTCGATAATTCCAGCCTGACCTGATCGACGCGCGTCGCCTGTCCGTTCTCGATACCGTCAAGCTGCTGTTTGCCGCCCCAGTATTGGGAATAACCGGCGGCCAGGGTCCAGCTCTTATCGGCGGGCGGCGTCCAGGTCACCCAGCCCTGAAACTGATAGGTGTTGTCCTGCTTGAGTCGACCGGTGCCGATGCCCGAGGCGTCGTCGTTGACGCCATACCACATCACGTCCGTGGAAAGTTGGGTGGCGAAACCGTTACCCAGCTGCTGCACGCCGCCGAGCTGAAGGTCGAACTTCCAGCGATTTTCACCGACGTTTAGCGTGCGTCCGGCGTCGTAGGAGCCCGCGGGGAGGTACAGGTAAGGCACAATGGCAAAGGTTGTGCTGGAGTTGTTGACCAGCCAGACCGGCGCGGCAAGGATGGGATCGCCCAGGCCGCTGGCTGAATCAAGTCGAACGCCGTTTAGTGAGCCATTGTAAAGGCGTCCGTAAGGCAGCAGCACTTGCGGCGCAACCGTAAAGCCACCGACGTCCATGTAGTGAACGTAACGAAAGATGCTGACGAAGGAGTCGAGCCCGGTCTCTTGCTTAAGTTCACCGCCCCCGGTGGGGGTGAAGCTATCTCTCGTCGCGTAGGTGAAATATCCCAGAACGGCATCGGTGCCGGCGGGGGCGGGAATGAGGTCCTGCGAATTGAGATCGACCGCATGGGCCGGGCCGGTTGCCAGCCACAGTGTGCAGGCGGCCAGGCTGGTGCGAAACGTAGCGTTACTGAAAGTCATGACGTTCCCCCTCTTGTCTGATGTCGTGTTATGTCCGGAGCACGGTGTGGCCGGAAGACCTTACGCTTACTGATACTAGGGAGAAATTTGCGGCGTACTTGCTTCAGCAGGACAGTCGTTTGGCTGGAAGGGACATTCGGTTGCGGGCCTGCCCCTCGTCGTGTGATGGTCCGCCATAGTGCAGACGCCGCACGTTTAGGGTGCGGTTCCACGTTTTGTCGTTCCGCTATTCGACGCCCTATATGCCAGCAGAAAAGGGGGGGCGCGGATTTTCAGTGATAGTTCCCGGTAACTTAGCGCCGATCGGCGTAACTGAAAGAGGGTGTATTAGCTCGTTGGCATGATAGTTGCTGTCTGCGGAAACGTTTCTGTCGTTTTGGCGGAATACCCGGCGCGAGGTGAATGATGATGAATAGCATGCAGTCTGCGGGCAGTCTCCACTATTCAACCGTTGGCGTTACCGAGTCGCGCCGCTTCGAGTACTGGAACGACGTAGTGTTACGCCACTGTATTCCAGCCGCCAGCGCCCCTCTGGCTGGGGTCGACTTTGATGCACGGCTGACGGTACGTGGAGTGGGTCTGGTGGATATGTGTTCACTGTCCGCGCCGCTACACAGCTGGGATCGCACGGCACGTTATTTGCGCCAGGGCCCCGACGACGATCTGTGGTTGGGGTATATGCAGGATGGATACGGTCAGCTTGAACAGGGGGGACGCAAGGCGACGCTGGCAGCGGACAGTCTGGTGCTCTACGATGCCGCCCAGACATTCCGCTTCAGTCTTGGCGGGCGCGATAATCATCTGGTGCGGATCCCCCGCCATTTGCTGAGCTGTCATTTACCTGGGGTCGAACACCTCACCGCGATGGTGCTCGACGACCGCCGCCCGGGCGTGATCCCATTGCGCGAAATGCTGCGTCAGGCGGCAGCGATGCCCGCCTGTCTGAACACAGCGGATATCTCCGGCCGCTTCTCCCAGACGTTGCTGGATCTACTGGTACTGAGCCTGGAGCTACAGGACCTGAACAACGTTGGTGTTGAGCGCGATCTGTATTCCCGGATGATGAACTACATCCGGCGGCAACTTGTCGATCCCGATTTGAACATCGAAAGCCTGGCACGGGCGCACCACGTTTCCGTTCGCACCGTCACGCGTGCTTTCGCCCGCCATAAAAAAACACCGATGGCAGTGATTTGGCAGGAGAGGCTGCAGGCGAGCCGAGAGGCTATCGAACGCGGACGAGTCAGTAGCGTGTCCCAGGCGGCGCTGGATTTCGGCTTCTCTGATTTCTCTCATTTCAGCCATGCCTTCCGCAAAGCCTTCGGCATTTCTCCTCGTTCTCTGCTGCCGAAGAAGCAGTAAAATTAGGTCTCCTGTTATCCACGCGTTGCGGCAGCAGGTGGATGACACGATGGAGCAAGTTCTTTGTCTTGCAGCGAATAACCTGGCAGACCCCTGAGGCGAGGATACGACGGCACGCCACTCATTTTTCACGAGTCTCGCCTGAGGACGTCATTCTCAGGTGTAACAACAGGCTAAACGATGCCGGTAAAACGGTCAGTGTAACCAGCGTGGCAACCAGTAGTCCCCCGATAATCGCATAGGCCATCGGTCCCCAGAATACCTGATGAGAGATGGGGATCATTCCCAGAATGGCGGCACAGGCAGTCAGGCAGATGGGGCGCGCACGATGCTCTGCGGCCGCAATAATAGCGGCATCGCTTGCCATTCCCTGAGCAAGATTGCTGTCAACCTCGCTAATCAGTATGACGGCGTTACGAATGATCATGCCAGCGAGCGCAATCACGCCAAGAAGAGCGACAAATCCCATTGGTGTTCCGCCAGGCAACATAGCCAGCACGATACCCGGTAAACCAAACGGGGCCATCAGTATAGCCAACGCCATACGGGAATAGTTGCGCAACTGGGGCATCAACAGCAAGAGCATGATGACCAGTGTCACCGGCAGAATCGCATAGACCGAACTATTACCTTTTTCAGACTCAGCAACCGCGCCCCCTTCTTCAATGCTGTAGCCTTCAGGCAGTTCCGCGCGCAACCTGTCTACCGCAGGTCGCAACGCTGCGGATACTGCTTCGGCGCGAAGTCCCGGGGCGAGGTCAGTTTGCACGGTGATGAAAGGCAAACGCTGTCGACGCCAGATAACCGGATCATCCACGCCCCAGACTGGCGTGGCAAAGGCGCTGAGGGGGATTTGTTTACCGTCATTCCCCTGAATAGTCAGCGAAGAGAAGGTGGCAAGGTTAAGACGCTCATTGTCCCTGGCCCGGAGCACCACATCGACAAGGCGGTCATTATCGCGAACCGACGTGACTATACTGCCGGACCAGACGGTATTGAGCATCCGGGCCAGACTTTCTGACGACACGCCCGCAGCCCGGGCTGCGGTCTGATTGACCTTGAGGGTAATGACTCTCTCCGGTTCGCCTGCCGTCTGATTAACCTCGCGAGAGGAGGGGGACCGGCCAATGACATCGCTCAGGCGGTTCGCGATCGACCTGACTTTCAGATAATCTGGCCCACTCACCCGGTATTTCACTGGCCAGCCGACGGGGGGCCCAAGTTCCAGGGGTGATACGCGCGTGATGATGTCGCTAAAGCCCGTAGCCAGTATCCTGTTTAACTGTCGATGAAGACGATCCCGCGCTTTAAGATCTTTAGCCACCACCACTATCTGGGCGATATTTTCATTTGCCAGAAGCACATCCATAGGCAGGTAAAAACGGATCGCTCCCGACCCAACGTATGTCGAAAAGCGCTCAACGTTGCGGTTGCCTGCCAGGGCCTTCTCCAGCTTTTCAGCCGTATTTTGCGTTTCCGACTGCGAGGCATTTGCCGGTAGCGTCAGGCTTACCAGCAATTCTGGCCTGTCGGAGGCGGGGAAAAACTCCCCCTGCATAAAGGTTGTTCCGTAAACGGACAGACCAAGCGCAATGAGAGCAAGACACACGGTGGCGAAGCGGTGACGCAACGCCTTGCGCAGTAGCCACTGGTATCCGCGGGCCATCCGTCCAGGACCTTTCGCCTTCTGTCTGATGTTGTCAGATAACAGCCACGTCCCGGTTAACGGTGAAAACAGGATCGCGACAACCCATGAGCACAGCAGGGCGATGAGCACCACGGCAAACAGGGAAAAGCAATATTCACCGGCGCTGGACGCAGCAAATCCCACGGGAATAAACCCGGCAATCATCACAAGGGTGCCCGTCAGCATCGGAAATGCGGTCGTTTTAAAAGCCCGGGTCGCCGCCTGCCGGCGGGAATCCCCGGCTTCCAGACCAGAGACCATGGTTTCCACGGTGATCATGGCGTCATCGACCAGCAGACCCAGCGCGATAATCAATGCGCCGAGAGAAATACGCTGCAGACCTATTCCTGCCAGCATCATTCCCGTAAAGGTCATGGCCAGAACCAGTGGGATGGCCGCAGCCACTACCAGTCCGGCTCGTAAACCCAGAGAGACAAACGAAACGGCCAGGACGATCGCCACGGCTTCGATAAGCACCCGGATAAACCCGCTTACGGCGTCGCTGACCACCGCTGATTGATCGGCAACCTTGACCATCTCAATACCGTGCGGCAGCGTGACGCTGATGGCCTGCATTTTTGCATTCAGCGCGGCGCCGAAACGCAGCATATTACCGGTCGGCGCCATCGAGATAGCCAGCCCGATGGCGGGTTTGCCGTTGACCCGGTAAACCGGCTGGGGAGGCTCGGCATTTTCCCGACTAACGGTGGCAATATCCGTCAGAGGAAGGTAACGATCGTTAATATGCAGCGTGACGGCACGTAAGCTCGCTTCAGAAGTCAGTTCCCCGCTGACCTTTATCGCCATATTTTCCTGTCCGGTGCGGATCATACCTGCCGGGACAACCGCATTTTGTGCTCTGAGGGCATCCGCTACCTGCTGGATGTTCAACCCCATACCTGCCAGACGCGCTGGAGAAAAAGAGAGGACTATCTGTTCCTGCTGCTCACCCAGCAGGCTGGTTTTTCCGATATCCGGTAACGACATGAGCTCCCGACGGATTGTCTCAACACGGTCCCGGACCTCCCGCAGGGTATAGCCCTCAGGTATAAAGCCATAGATCGTACCGTACGTGTCATCAAACTCGTCGTCGACGGCGGGGCCCTGAACGCCTTCTGGCAAAGAGGGGGCAATATCCTGCATTTTCTTACGTACCTGATACCAGATATCCGGCACCTTTTGCGGCGGGGTATCGTCACGAAGATTGACATGAATAACGGAGCTCCCGGCGCGGGTCTCACTTTCGAGATAATCAAGCCAAGGGGTTTCCTGCAGCTTTTTTTCCAGCGTATCGGTCAGCAGTCGGGTGGTATCCGTTACGGATGCCCCGGGCCATTGCGCAGAAACAACGGCCGTTTTAATCGTAAACGCCGGATCTTCGTTACGTGGCAGGTTCTCATAACAGAACGCGCCCATAGCAATGATCAGCAGCATGAAGAAACTGACCATCTGCTGATGATTTAGCGCCCAGGAGGACAGGTTAAATTTCTCATTCAATACGGGTTTCATGATTCGCACTCCCCGGCAATCACCGGCTCGCCGGAGCGTAATTTACTCACGCCGGCGGTAATCACCCGGTCGCCTGGGTCAAGGCCGCCGGAGATAATGACCGAGGTGGCGGTATAGTATGCTGGCACCACCACGCGAAGCTGCGCTTGCGACTGTGGGTTAATCACATAAACCGCCGGTTTGTCGTCGACGCGGCTCAGCGCTGAAGCGGGAAGGGCGTATCCATGCGGACCCGTTGCGGGTAACGTGACGGTGACGCTGGCGCCCAGCGCCATTGCCAGCGGTGGGTTTTGCAGGGTAGCCCTGACGCGCCATGTGCGGGTCTGAGGATCGGCCTGCGGGCTAATATCTCTTACCGCGGCGGACGCTTGCACCGACGGGTCGCTGAGGAGGGAAACTCGCAAGCCAGCCTGTTCCTGTGGCGGGATCGCCTCGGGTTTAGCGATATCAAACACCACATCGCGGGCTTCACCGGTCGCCAGCGTCAATACCGACTGACCACCATTGACCACCTGACCCGCAGAGGCGCTTACTTCGGTGATCACGCCGCTTCGCGGCGCAATCAGACGCGTCCAGCCAAGGCTTTCCCGGGCATTACGCAACGCGGACTCGCTGTTTTTTAAACGCGCGCGGGCGACAAGCCAGTCTGCGCGGGCGGTATCGAGCTGCGTGCGGGCAATCGCGCCTGTTGGCATAAGCTTTTGCATTCGGTTGACGTTAAGTGCAGCAACCTGAGCAGAGGCTTTGGCTCCTTCATAATCAGCCTGTGCGCCATCGAGCTGATTCTGACTGGTTGTATTTTCAAGCGTGGCCAGCAGTTGCCCTGCATTGACCCGATCGCCAATATCGACGCTACGCGTCACTATCCGGCCGCCGGTACGAAAGCTCAGAATCGTTTCATCGTGCGCATGGATCTCTCCGGTTCTTTCCAGCGCGGGAAGGGTTTGCGCTGAGCCAACAACAACGTAGCGCACCGTTCGCACAGGATCAGTCGTATTACCCTGGTTGTCCCCGCATCCGGGCAGCAGAAAAATCACTACCGAAAGAATGGTCAGGGGGAGAAAGTGCAGCCAGGAAAGGGTGCGCGCCACGTCGTACAAATGGTGCAGACTGTGGCGGAGGGAGAGTAAAAATTCATCTGACATAACGCCGCTCCATAAAGGTGATGGCGTTATTAAATGCGCGCTTAGTCGAGAAAGATTCGACGTTTCGTCAAGGTATTATCAAGAGCGGCTATTTTCCATCTCAGACGACGTCCAGGGTAACAAAAGGGTGACTGCGAGTCCGCCGGTTTTAGGTAACGACGCGCTGATACTGCCACCATGGGCCTGACAAATCGCGCGAGCAATCGACAAACCGAGACCGCTGCCGCCGGAGTGGCGGGCACGCGACTGCTCCTCCCGGCTAAAACGGTTGAACATTTCCGGCAGGAACTGGGAGGATACCCCCGGACCGTCATCGCGAAATTCGAGGCAATATTGCCCGCTGGCGTAGTGCAGCGTGACATCAAGATAACCGCCATCACGCCCGTAACGGAGGGCATTTTCCATAAGAATGGTGAAAACCTGGCCCATACGGAACGTATCGCCTTTGAAGGGACACGCCTGAGAATGATGAAGCCTGATTGTAAAACGATGTGCATCAGCCTGGGGCATGATCCATGTCGCCCGTTCTTTAAGCAGCTCATCCAGACGAAAGGGTTCGTTTTCCAGCACCAAATTCCCGGCATCAGACAGCGAGAGCAGATGAAGTTCATCGGTCAGGCGATTCAGGTGCTGAAGCTGTTTCATTACCATTGCCAGTTGTTCCGGGCTGGCATCAAACACACCATCCAGCATGCCCTGCAAACGTCCGATAGCGGCAGTCAGGGGGGAGCGAAGCTCATGCGCCATGGCCACATGAGAGGTACGTAACTCTTTTTCATAGCGGGCCAGTTTCCCCGTCATGGCATTAAAGTCACTGGCAAAGCTGACCATTTCAGCCGGCGCATTCCTGATGAGCTCAGCCTGGCGGCCAAATTGCCCTTCGGCGACGTCCTTTGCCGCATCACGCAGTCGGCTGAACTGCAGCGCCAGTGGCCTGGCGTATCTCAATCCCATCACCACAATAAAAGGGATCATGACCAGGACCAGTAACGCCACGGTGACCCAGTCCGCCGAGGCGATGGATGGGGTTGAATAACTCAACCCCCACCAGGTATCGACGATTTGATGGAAGCGCGCCGGGTTCGCCTGCGGGTTCTGGCTGAGCGCAAGAAACTCTTGTCGGACCGATGCCGGCATTCTGCCTATGTTCCAGTAATTCTGCACCGCATAACGTAGCCACATACAGGTCGCAATGACAATTACGCTTCCGATGGCCAGCGCTAATATACGTGCGCAAATCCAGCGCCACAGGGAGGAGTAGCGGGTTTTTGTCATGGTTGTCTGAACCTGTAGCCTACGCCGCGAACGTTAACCAGCACGCCGGAAATACCCGCCGCCTCGAGTTTTTTACGCAGGTTATAAATATGGGTATCCACCACGCGCTCCAGGGCTTCACTTTCCGGCAAACAGTTCTCCAGTAAATGCTGGCGGGAAAAAGGACGTGAAGGAGAGCGCATAAGCGTGGTCAGTAGTGAAAATTCGGTTGGGGTCAGATCCAACGTGCGCGGTGTGGTGTCCCCGTCGACAATGCTCGCCACGATGGCCGTAACATTCACTTCAAGCGATTGCCAGCGAAGGATCTCTTCCTTTGTTTCTGTTTGATTGCTGCGGCGCAGTACCGCCTGCACCCGAGCCACAACTTCTCCCGGATGGTAAGGCTTAACAACATAATCATCAGCGCCATAGCGCAAGGCGCCAATACGATCGGGAGTATCTCCCATGGCGGTCACCATGATCACCGGAACATCATTTTTACGGCGCAGGCCAGCCAGGACTTCGGTGCCGTTAAGCCCCGGAAGCATCACATCCAGCAGGATCAGATCGGGTTTCCACCGGTGCGCCATATCCAGCCCGGAAAGACCGTCTCCGGTAATGACGACATCGTAATTTTCACGGCGTAAATAGGCTTCGAGCACGCCAGCCGCATCGGCGTCATCTTCAATAATCAGCACTCTTCTGGACAACATCCGTTCACCTTGACCGTTTCTTAACACTATCCCGACGATTCATTGATTTTGCCAAATCATACTGCGCCAACATTTTGTGGCAGCTCCTGCCTCAGGAGAAGCCGGCGTCTGTGAGGAGAACAGTATGATAGCGATAAAAAAAGCCCTGTATATGACCGTACCGCTTTTGACGGCCATGACATCCTGCGTACAAGCAAATGATGACACTTCCTCCGGCACCTTCACCATTGGGCTGGGAGGCCACTACACTCCGCGATATTCAGGTTCAGACAAGCAGGTATGGCAGGTGGTTCCTGTACTTCAGGGGCGTAACGGCGCATTTTTTATTGATACGCAGAAAGGGGTGGGATATGACCTGCAGAACGCCAGCGGCTGGTACTTCGAACATACGCTGGGATACGATCTGGGTAGGGCGGATAAAAACGCCAGCTGGCGGGCAGGGGCAAATAATCTGAAAGGGATGGGAGACATTGACGCCTCCCTGAACACGGCCCTTGCCGTCGGCTGGCAGGCGCTTTCGTGGCTCAGTGTTGAAGGTAAAGCGACGCTGCCTTTAACGGACAGCCAGGGGGTAAGCTACCAGGCATCCTTGACGTTGCTCCCTGTACAAACTGACCATGACACGGTCGCCTTTCAGACGGCGGCCCTGTTTGGCGACAACCGTTACCTGAATACCTGGTATGGGGTGGATCCGCAGCAGAGCCAGCGCTCAGGTTATAGCCGCTATTCAGCACCGGGGGGATTTTATGGCATAGACAACAGTCTAACCTGGAGTCACCAGTTTGATGCCCACTGGGGCACGCTCCTGAGCGCTGACTATACCTGGCTTGGGGAGCATGCAAATGAGAGCCCGATCGTGTTACGACGTAACGAGGCGGCACTGACAGCAGCTGTCATCTGGACATTTTAGGGCGGAGAAAGCGCGGCGTGCGGTTTGTCGGGTTAGCATTGAGTGAGTCGGCATTGTTTGGCAGATACGGAACCAGAAACGAGACATGATGTTAACGGCGCCGGAAGACCTGGTGCGGTCCTCGTGTCCACTCTTTCCGAGCCTTCAGATTTTTACATCCATCGGAATCCAGTGCTCTCGACAGTAAAATTTATTCTTTGAGTTTGTCCTGTTGACTTATTTTGTAAAAAGATTACTTTTTATGACATGAAAAAGATACTTATTATTGTACCCGATGGCGGCATGCTGTTTGAATCCGCCGGTATTGCTGACATTTTGATGCAGGCCAACCGCCTGCACCCGGAAGGTGCCCGGGAAATCTGCTACCAGGTCAAGCTAGCGACAACTCAACCGCATCAGGTTATCCATGGTCAGTCCGGTTTAAATCTGCTGGCCGATCATCGCCTGCATGAGATTGACCCGCGTGAACCCCGCGATACCATCATGATTACTGGCAGAGGTCAAAACCCGCAGGAAGGGATGGCGGTGGTTGACTGGCTGCGCCTTGCCGCTCCCCATGCCCGCCGCATAGCCTCCATTTGCGGCGGTGCGATGCTGCTGGCGCGAACCGGACTGCTGGACGGCAGACGGGCCACTACCCACTGGAAACTGCTGGAAACCATGCAGGCGGAATTCCCGCAAGTCCGCGTCGAGGGCGGGCCGCTCTATATTCAGGACGAACATATCTGGACCTCTGGCGGGGTCAGTTCCGGCTTTGATCTTACGCTGGCGCTGGTTGAAGAAGATTACGGATTCAGCGTGGCGCGCGATATCGCCCAGGACTTCGTCATGTATCTGCGTCGACCCGGAGGGCAGCTACAGTTCAGCCGCTATAACCTTCAGCAGACCACCTCCCAGGGGCCGATTAACGATCTGCTGGCGTGGTTGCTCGAAAACCTCACCGCCGACCTCAGCGTAGATAAGCTGGCGGAAAAAGTCGCCATGAGTCCGCGAAATTTCACCCGCGTCTTTACCCGGGAAACCGGCGCTTCCCCGGCGCGCTACGTCGCGGAAGCCCGCCTGGCCGCCGCACGGCAGCGTTTGGAGCAGACTAACGAGACGCTGGATCGTATCGCCGAGCAAACGGGATTTGGCAGTAGCATTAACCTGCGACGATTGTTTGAAAAACAGCTTAACCTCACTCCAGGTGAATATCGTCAACGATTTCACTGCCGTAAAATGGCGTAAAGTGATCCTTTTTTGTCATTTACGCCACAACCTATCCGTCCTAATCTGACTCCAGAGATAATAGATAAGGAGTCAATTATGGTAAAGGTCGGTATTAACGGTTTTGGCCGTATCGGACGCAATGTACTGCGCGCAGCACTGGATAATCCGGATATTCAAATTGTGGCAATCAACGATTTGACGGACAGCAAAACGCTGGCGCATCTGCTGAAATATGACTCGCTGCTCGGTAAGCTGGATGCAGAGGTCACCGCTGGTGAAGGGGGGCTTGTTGTTGATGGTAAACCCATTACCGTATTCAGTGAACGCAACCCGGCGAGTATTCCGTGGCGTCAGCGTGAAGTCGACATTGTTATTGAGGCTACAGGATTATTCACTGACCGTGAAAAGGCGGCTGTACATATCCACAGCGGTGGTGCGAAGCGCGTGATTATCTCTGCCCCTGGTAAAAACGATGATTTAACCATTGTGATGGGCGTTAATGAGAGTCTCTACTCCCCGGATAAACACTACGTGATAAGCAACGGAAGCTGCACCACCAATGGTCTTGCACCTGCTGCGCAGGTCCTGCACCAGCATTTCGGTATTAAACATGGTCTGATGAACACCACCCATGCCTACACCAACAGCCAGGCGCTGCACGATCAGCCGGAAAAAGATCTGCGCGGGGCTCGCGCCGCAGCATTGTCGATTGTTCCTTACTCCAGCGGCGCAGCGAAGGCTCTGGGTAAAGTTATTCCTGAGCTGGATGGCCGTTTAACGGGCTACTCGCTACGCGTCCCTGTGCCGGTGGTGTCCATTGTTGACCTGACCGTCACGCTTGAGCGAGATGTGACGGTCGAAGAGGTGAACAATGCTTTTCGCGAAGCTGCCGCAACGGGACCTTTGAAAGGGATCCTGGGTTATAGCGATGAACCGCTCGTCTCCAGCGATTACCAGGGAGACCCACGCTCGTCGATTATCGACGGCCTATCAACGCTGGTGATTGGCGGTAATATGGTCAAAATTCTGGCGTGGTACGACAATGAATGGGGATTCTCTAATCGTCTCGTTGACCTGGCATTGATGATGGCAAAGCGTGAAAGCTAATATTCATAGATTAAACATAACAAATCTATTTGACCGCGATATAAAAGCATAAATGCCCGAGAGAGCATTTATGCTTTCGGTGAAGAACGGAGTTGCGATATGTTGTGGCCAGGTGCTCCCTAGGAGGCTAAGCGACGATTCATACAGGTACTGTTCTTAGCTTTGAGGTCCACAGAGTCAATATCGCTGAGAAAATAAGTATTCCTGCACTCAACGCAAATGTACTTTGAAAACCAAACTGATCAAACAAAATCCCGCCCACTGTAGACCCCAGTGCGATTGAAAACTGAACTGTTGCTACCATAAGACCGCCCCCTGATTCTGTATCTGACGCAGTGGCACTGGCAACCCAGCTCCACCATCCTACCGGTGCAGCTGTTGATAACACGCCCCAAAGTCCCAACAAAACACAGACGGTAGGAATATTGTTACCCATAGGGATCAGGATTACAGCGACTGAAGCCATGACAAGTGGTATCCCAACCAGTGTCTGATAAAGGCGATTTTTGATCACAAAACCAATCGCTGTCGTTCCGGCAAGTCCAGCTACCCCAATCAGTAACAATATTAGCGTTACTGCATCAGAATTAACTTTCGTGACATTCTCCAGAAACGGTCGGATGTAGGTAAACAGAGTAAACTGCCCCATGAAAAAGATACCGGCGGCACACATACCAACCGCGACATTCTTTTTTCGTAAAAGCGAGGTAACAGATGACCCGGTTTTACCAGATTTGCCGGGCTCCATAGAAGGAAGGCTTATCCATTGCCATACAAACGTAATTATTGCGACAGGTACTAAACACAGAAAAGCTCCACGCCAGCTTATGGCAGCCGTAAGATAACTTCCAAGTGGGGCTGCCACTACGGTTGCCAGGGCGTTTCCTCCATTGAACACGGCCAGGGCACGCGGTACCTTACTAATGTGCACCAGTCTTACTGCTGTAGCGACTGACATTGACCAGAATCCTCCAATGACAACACCAATCATAGCTCTCCCCAGCATATAGATAAGATAATTGGGGGCGAGTGCGACTAATACGGCAGATAATCCCATCAGAGCTGTCAACGCCAGTAAAAGAAACTTTCTGTTCAGTGTTCCGGCTAGTCTGCGTATGCTAAGACTTGTAAATACGGCAAAAACACCTGAGATTGTCATTCCCTGACCAGCTGTACCTTCCGTTATCCCTAAATCATGGGCAAGTGGAGTTAACAGACTGACAGGCATGAACTCTGAAGCGATCAGAGCAAATACGCAGAGTGAAATAGCGAATACACCATTCCAGTTAGAATTATCTGAAGTATCATTCAAAGATGTTTGTTCTATTTTTGAATGCTTTTTTGTCATCGTCAGTACCTTTAAAACGGGCATTGGAAAAAACGGGGCCACCGGCCCCAAAAAGAGGGTTAAAATTAAAAAGAGAGGATTAACATGAACATCACAACGTCAGTGGACTTATGAATCTGGAAAGTGTTACATATTCCTGATATCACATCGTCGACGCATCTATAACATAGCGATATCGGGCTTTCTTATTAAACACGTTATCCCATGCTTCATTAATTTGCTCTGCCTTGATTATCTGGATGGTGGGTAATATTTTATTTTCAGAACAGTAATTTACAACTTCCTGAGTTTCTTTCATGCCGCCAATCATTGACGCATTGAAATTAACTCTTGATGCTGCAAGACCAAGCGCATTGAGTGTAATCTGAAAACCTTCTGGCATGCCGACCTGGGTGAAAGTTCCGTATGGCTTCACAACTGATGCGTAGGCTGCGACGTCGAACTGATAAGGGATCGTGGAAATCATATAATCCAGACTTCCCTGATAAGCCTTCAATTTGTCAGAACTATCGACCACAATTACTTCTTTGGCCCCGAAGGAAAGAATATCGTCAACTTTCGATGGCGTAGTTGTGAATGCATATACCTCCGCTCCTTTAGACACGGCAAGCTTTATGGCCATATGGCCCAGACCACCAATTCCGGCCACTCCAACTTTCATTCCCTTGACGATACCAGCCTTCATGAGCGGTGAATAAGTGGTAATGCCTGCACAAAGCAAGGGTGCAGCTTCCTGGAAGGTAATGTTTTCAGGAATATGAACAGCAAAATGATCGCGCACCACGATGTTTGTGGAATACCCTCCCTGTGAAATTCCCGTGGGAGAATCGCTTTCAGGGAAACCATAAGTGAAGACAGTAGCTGGACTGTATTGCTCCGTGTTCTCAAGCTGCATCAGCTCTGAGTCTGGAAGAGTGCTGTTGACCATACATCCAACGCCTGCTCGATCACCGATCTTGAACCGGGTGACATTCTTTCCAACCGCCGCCACAATGCCTACGATTTCATGCCCTGGAACCTGAGGATATTTTTGGACCCCCCAGTGTCCTTTCATCTGATGGATATCAGAGTGGCAAATACTTGCATATTTAGTCTCAATCAAAATATCGTTGTCACCAACTGCTCTGCGTTCAAAGGACCAGGGCGAGAGTTTTCCGGAAGTGTCAAACGCTGCATAACCGCGAGTTCTCACTCTGGAACCATTTACATCAGCGGCAAGTAAACCAATTGGACTGCTCAGCAACACACCGGCTCCTATGACAACCCCAGAACGAACAACAAATTCGCGACGAGTCAGATTTTTTTCTTCATCCATCATTACACTCCTGCTCATATTTTTGACCGGGTTTGCTTTCCGCTTCTGAAAGGAAACCGAATGTATGCTAATAATGGTTAATCCCGGCAAGTTAAATTTTCCTGGAGGCCAGGAAAACGCCAGCGTACTTTCAGATAAATTCATCTGTTAAGTGAGCAGATAACAATTTACAGGCTTGAGGTAACATAAAATACACAAATACTTCAAATTACTTGCCTGATCCTCTGAGGATTGCATTGGTAGATCAAGTCTGTGGTGCGGTGACAATGAAGGTACAGTCTTTCGCTAATACGGAAATGAGTCCGGCATCTGACACTACTTCTCTTCTCAATGCAGATAATAAATTGATTATTATGATATTGCGGTATTCCAGCTCACCACCGTCATAGATTTAGCCTGCGAAAATCGCAGGCTATACTTATTAAAGCGCCATATTCAATAAGGCCTCAGCCTCTCTGGCCGTAATTTTTCCATGCTCACCCAAGGCAATGTGACCATGTTCTTTTAACTTACGAATAACTTCTGCAATGGCTTCATCCCCTAAATCATAATCAGAGAGTCTGGTTTTAACCCCCAGTTGTTCAAAAAAAGCGACCGTGGCATTGATAGCCTCATCGGCCATTTTTTCGGTATCAGATGCGGGAATATTCCAGACCCGAGCACCGTACTGAGCCAGCTTCTCAGATTTTTCATTTTTGCAGTAGCGCCACAGGGCAGGCATCACAATCGCCAGAGTGCGGGCGTGGTCAATGCCATACAAGGCTGTAATTTCCTGACCAATCAAGTGAGAAGCCCAGTCTGTCGGTACACCGGCACTTAACATCCCATTCAGGGCCATTGTAGCCGCCCACATGATATTCGCTCTGGCGTCGTAGTCTTGAGGATTTTTAAGGGCTGTCGGGCCTTCTTCTTTCAGCGTATTGAGCAATCCTTCCGCCAGGCGGTCCTGCACCTTCGCGTTTACCGGGTAAGTAATATATTGTTCAAGTATATGGACAAAGGCATCCACAACCCCGTTTGCGGTTTGCCGCTCAGGCAGCGTGTAGGTAATTTCCGGTTCAAGCACGGAGAACTGCGGCATAACGCACGGAGATGCAAAAAAGAGTTTATCCTGCGTGGTGGCACGATTAATCACAGCCGTGTTATTCATCTCGGACCCCGTCGCTGCAAGCGTCAGTACGCATCCAAAAGGCAAAGCCTGTTTCACTACGCTGCCATAGCTGGTGATAATTTCCCACGGATCATTTTCATAAAGAGCGGCCGCGGCGATGAATTTTGTACCATCGATGACTGAACCACCGCCAACGGCCAGGAGAAAATCAATTTTTTCCGCTTTGACAATCTCGACCGCTTTCATCAGGGTTTCGTAATGTGGATTGGGTTCAACCCCACCAAATTCAAAAACAAGGGTGTTTTTAAGGGATCCTTTTATGCGTTGCAGAATGCCGTGTTTTATTACGCTGCCTCCGCCATAGACGATCATGACCTTTTTATCCTGCGGGACTTCCTGCGCAAGTGCAGGGATTTGGTCATGCCCAAACAGAATTTTTACCGGGTTGTGATAGATGAAATCTTGCATAACTGTTACCTCAGGATCAGAGCCACAAACGCGTTATCAGTGTGATGACACGCTCACTATTGATGATGTGAAGGTAACATTTGATATAAAATTTATTAATCAGCATTTATTTCACTTACTCGTGAAAAATATTTGATAATTAATCATTGGCTGGTACGCTGGCTTCTCCCTTGGAGGAGGTGAGTGTGGATGAACTGAAAGTTTTTTTAAGCGTGGCCAGACTCAAGAGCTTTACTAAAGCGGCAGCAGAGATCGGTGTGACGCCCTCAGCTGTCAGCCATACAGTAAAATCCCTGGAAGAAAGGCTTGGGATCAGGTTGCTGGCCAGAACCACCCGCAGTATCTCCACCACAGAAGCGGGTGAAAGGCTGATCAACGAAATTGGCCCCTTGATGGAGCAGGTTGATGACGCAATAAGTCGGCTGAGTGAGCTTCGTGAAAAGCCCACTGGCATCATTCGCCTTACGGGTTCAGATGATGTTATCCAGTACCTGATCCGCCCGGTGCTGCCTGACTTCCTGAGCCGCTACCCTGACATTCAGATTGAAATCGGAATTGATTATGGATTTACCGACATCGTTGATCAGCGTTTTGATGCGGGGATCCGCCCCGGAGATGCGCTGAATAATGATATGATTGCCGTTAAAATCAGCCAGGACTGGCGGCAATTGATTGTTGCAGCACCGGATTATTTTCAACGTTATGGCAAGCCTAAAAAACCGCAGGATCTTTTGAACCACAACTGCATCAACGTCCGGTATTCCGACACGAGTGGTTTGTATGCCTGGGAATTCGAGAAGGAAGACCAGAAGTTCAGCCTGAAGGTGAAGGGGCAATATATTGCGAACAGCACGGTACATCAGCTTGATGCCGCTCTTGATGGCCTGGGCGTAGCCTGCCTTCCAGAATATGTTGCGGATGAATATATCAGAAACGGCAGGTTGATGGCGGTCCTGACCGAGTGGTGCCCCTGGTTTGAGGGCTACCACATCTTTTATCCTCACCGCCGACAGGATTCTCCCGCCTTTATGGCTTTCCTGCAAGTTTTGCGCAACCGGTACAATAACAGGATAAGGTAAAATACATGACGATAATACTAAAGCTTACCAGCTGACTTTCTCAGCACGGTTATATCCCTCTTGGGTGATTCCCCGAACATCCGCGTATATTCCCTGCTGAAATGGGACAGGCTTTCGTAACCGACAGCATAGGCTGCTGTGGTGACATCGTAATGTTCATTCAGCATCAGTCGCCTGGCTTCATTGAGGCGCAGCCATTTCTGATACCGTAGCGGGCTCATTCCCGCAAGCTGCCTGAAGTGTTGGTGGAAAGAGGGTGTGCTCATTTGCACCCGACTTGCCAGTTCTTCTACGCGTAAAGGTGATGCAATATTGGTCTTTAACCAGTCAATAGCTTTACCGATACGGTAGCCATGGCCGTCTACTGCTGCAATCTGTCTGAGATGATCGGACTGATCGCTCATCAAAAGCCGGTAATGTATCTCCCTTTGAATCAGGGGCCCGAGAACAGGAATGGCTTCAGGCTCGTCAAGCAAAGAAAGCAGACGGCAGAAAGGCTCCAGCAAAACATCAGTAATAGTTCCTATACCGACACCCGTTCCCGCGTCTCGTTTTTTAACCGGCGGCAGGCTTCCCTGTGCAATTAATTCCATCAGTACGCGCTGGTCAAGTTTATAGGCTACGCCCACGCAGGGACGGGATGTCGAAGCTTGTAATACTTCCGAGCTGGCAGGCAGGTCAAGAGAGGTGATCAGGAATTTTTCCGCATTGTATTCGTAAGGTTCACCACCAACCCACATGATCTTCGCGCCATCGGCCACCAGAACGATACTGGGAGGGACCAGGCAGCTTACCGGAGGAGCGGGTTCGTTTCGGCGGAACAATTCGAGACCTTCTACGGCTGTAGGGAAATCACCGGTGCCGGGTGTGCGCTGAGCTATATCGACCGAAAGTTCACCCAGTAGTTTTTCAACCGACTTGTCAGAAATCATTCTGTAATGCCTCACATTTGTTACGTTTTTTGACGTTAACAACTTAGCAGCTATGAAAATTGAAATACACGCTTTGAGATCAGGTTCAGAGGATCAGGCAAATAATGCAGAGTATTTTAATAACACCTTTCATTAAAGACACTCAAAATAACAACACTGAAATGAGGCAGTGTCCTGTAAGTCAGGGTTCACCGCGAGCAAATTTAAACCGTTCAGGTTAAAGCCATTTTTAACTGCCAGACAGGTTATCCGGAGGAGAAATACGTGAAAGAGTTTACTTTCTACAACCCAACCCGAATCGAATTCGGTTCCGGAAAAGAGAATACTATCGGTGCACACATTGCCAGTGCTGGCGCACGTAAAGTCCTGCTGTGCTACGGAAGCGAACGTATTAAACGAGAAGGCCTGTTCGCTACGGTCAGTCAGAATCTTGCCGATAACAGCATCGAGTATATAGAACTTGGCGGTATCGTAAGTAACCCGGTGATATCCAAAGTCCGTGAAGGGGTGGAACTGGCGAAACACCATAACGTGGACGCTATCCTGAGCGTTGGCGGCGGCTCCGTACTTGACAGTGCTAAGGCTATTGCGGCCGGTGCACATTATAAAGGTGACGTCTGGGATTTATTCGCTGGTAAAGGCGAGCTTTCCTCTGCTTTACCTTTGTTTGCCATTCTGACCCTGGCCGCAACGGGAAGCGAAATGAACCCGTATGCCGTTGTCACCAATGAAGAAACACATGAAAAATTATCGATCGGTAACGACTACACGCGTCCGGTGGTATCCGTACTGAGTCCGGCACTGATGGCGGGCGTCTCCCGCGATTACCTGGTCTATTCTGCCGCTGATATCATTTCACACCTTATCGAAGTGTACTTCACCGCAACCGTTCAGCCTGCAATTCAGTCGCGTCTGGTTGAAGCACTCCTAAATACGGTAATTGAAACCACACAAACGCTCATCGCCAGTCCGGATGATGAAGCTGCGCGTGGGGAATTTGCCTGGGCTGCAACCCTTGCTCAAAACGGTTTGATCCTGTCAGGCTGTGCCGGATTCAGTTATCCGAATCATGCAATCGAGCACTCTTTATCCGCACTTTTCAACGTTCCGCATGGGGCAGGGTTGTCCGTTGTTATGCCCGCCTGGATGAAATGGTACAAAAACCGAAATACACCGCAGTTTGAGCGTTTCGCAAAATATGTGTTCGGACTCAGTTCGGCAGATGACGGCATCGCAGCGCTTGAGAAGTGGTTCGAAGAAATTGGTACGCCAACACGTCTTGAACAGCTGAACATCAGGGAAGCAGATCTGGCCGCTATCGTTGAGAACGTCCAGATCAATGTCAAAGCGTTTGGTATTGCCAGTGATTACCCGCCGGAAGTTGTAACTGAAATACTCATGCATGCTGTCTGAAACATATCCCTCAATATCCAATGAAAGGTTTTAATATCATGACGCTAAAATCTTCAACGCGCTTTTTTAATGGCGCACTCCTTGCCGGGGCGATGGCTCTGATTTCAACAGAAGCTGCGGTCGCCCAGCCTGCACCAGGCACAGCAGATTCTTCAGTCCGTCTGGTTCAGACGTGGGATAAAACTTTCCCAAGGAGCGAAAAAGTGGATCATCAAAAAGTTACTTTTAAGAACCGTTACGGCATTACGCTGGCCGCTGATGTATATCTTCCTAAAGATCGCGGGAACAAGAAGCTTGCTGCGCTTGTGATTTCCGGGCCATTTGGCGCGGTAAAAGAGCAGGCTTCAGGTCTTTATGCTCAGACCCTGGCAGAGCGCGGATTCGTGACGCTGGCATTTGATCCGTCTTATACCGGTGAAAGCAGTGGTGAACCCCGCAATATTGCTTCACCTGATATCAATACCGAAGACTTTATGGCCGCAGTCGATTTCATTGGACTGCAACCTTATGTGGATCGTGAACGTATCGGTGTCATCGGTATCTGCGGCATGGGTGGGATTGCCCTGAACGCTGTTGCCGTGGATAAACGCGTAAAAGCGGTCGTTGCCAGCACCATGTATGATATGAGCCGCGTGATGTCGAAAGGATACAATGACAGCGTAACGCCGGAGCAACGCGAGCAGGCGCTGGAGAAGATGAGCCTCCAGCGCTGGGAAGATGCGGCAAACGGTAAACCTGCATACCAGCCAGCCTATAATAAACTGAAGGGCGGTGAAGCACAGTTCCTCGTGGACTATGCGGACTATTACATGACCAAACGCGGCTATCATCCCCGAGCCGTCAACTCTGGTAACTCATGGTCTGTGACAACGCCGATGGCCTTCATGAATTTCCCGCTCATGACCTATATTAAGGAAATTTCTCCGCGCCCGATCCTGTTCATCCATGGTGAAAAAGCGCATTCGCTTTACTTCTCCAAAACGGCTTATGAAGCTGCAAATCAACCAAAAGAGCTTCTGATTGTTAAAGATGCCACACATGTCGATTTATATGATCGTATGGATAAGATCCCATTCGATAACATCACTGCATTTTTCAACAAAAATCTTAATAAGTAAGCCATAGCATCGTCCGGTGTTTTCAGATGCAGTGTCTGTGCGACAAACGACAGACACTGCTCTCTTAGCATGGGGTGTTGGGTATTCCCCCTATAGAGCGTGCCGAATGGATACTAAACAAACGTTTTCACTTAGCTATGATGACCTGACCGGCGAATGCGTGAAGATGATAAAAGAACTTCAGACAAACGCAGACAGTCTTGATGGTATTGGATTTGCGCTCGAACAGGCAAAAATACAGGCAGTGCTGGTACTCTGGAGTCGACTGGCAACCGCAGGAAAGGCATGCCAACTCAGTTTTATTATGGACCGCCAATATATTATTCAGTTGATAGCCGGTAATACCGTCGCTGAGATGCATTAATCCTAATTCAAATAACAGCCACTCTGCTGTTACTGGTGAAGCAGGCTCTAATTTCTCATGCAACATTAATTTATCGAGTTAATGGTGCAAGAGAAAAAAACAGCCGATATGAAAAAGGAGAGGTTTATGTTCTGGAACTCTGAAGTATTAACAAGAATAGATGCGGCCGATGACCTTAAAATCGCTCCGTATCATCCCGATATGAATACGACCGGTACGCCGACATGGATTTGGGAAGTGAAGGTGGATAACCGACTTTTCGTCCGAGCCTATAGTGGTACCCGTTCAAAATGGTATCAGGCTGCATTGTCCCAGCAGGCGGGTAAGATACTGGCTATTGGACAGGAGTTCGACGTCCTGTTCGCAAAACCATCAGACCCTGAGCTTGAAAGTAAAATAGATCAGGCTTACCAGAAAAAGTACTCCGGCAGCAGCTATGTTTCCGCAATGACAGGGACACGCGCCAGAGCGGCCACGATTGAGATTTTACCTTCGTGATTTCCTGTCAAAGTGATACTGCGTGTTCTGTGAGGCAAGATCTGCCTGTTTAACTTTAATTTCCCTGAAACTGGAGGCAAGTATGAAACCACTCTTTCCGGGCCTGCCTGTTAAAATGCTGGCGCTTTTTCTGCTGGTCTTAGTGATCCCCCTAAAAGCTGCCATCAGTAAAGAGAAAAGCCATATAAGGACGCTTGTAATCGTTTCTCATCCGTATCCGGAGCGGTCCGTTATGATTAAAGGGCTACAGCAGGCGGCTGAGAGCGTAGATGGAGTCACTGTTCGTAACCTTGAAACGCTCTATGGTTTCGATACGCGCAAGATAAACGGTGATGAGGAGAGGCGTATCACACGCCAGAATGACAGGATAGTATTTATCTTTCCCACTCACTGGTTCAATATCACCCCAATGATGAAAGCGTATATGAATGACACATGGGGTAGCGTTGGCCCGGATTTATGGAAGGGTAAGGAAATGCTTATTGTTACTACTGCTGCCGGTGATGACTCAACATACGGAAAAAATGGCAGAATAGGTACCGAGCTTGCCGATGTTTTCACCCCCATGAAAGCCAGTGCATTACATGCGGGCATGACATGGCTCCCGCCACTTGTTTTTCAGGGGGTGAGAACCAGCCAGCTGCCTGAATACCAGCGCCAGCTGATTGAACGCCTGACAAAGTAGAAATCCGCCTTCACAGAAGGCGGCTCTTATACTGGCGACTGGTATAGTGGCTGTCTTTGACGCTATGGAGCAACACTCCTGTTGGCTTACCCCGAAGCTCCCAGGCCATCTGCAACGCTTTGACCGTGAGTGCTGAGCCCGGCGACGTCGACATGGCCCAGCACACAGGTTTACGGGCGAACTATGTGAATCATTTGTAGGGGAGGGCATATGTACTCCCGATGCAAAGCGTCCATGCTCGCTCAGCGGAGTACTGAACCTCTATAAGGAAATGAGCGTGTTGAACAAGAAATTCCTTTCCCTGATACAGTATGTGGCCGGTTGCAACCATATGTCTCCTGCAGAGGCGGTAGATGGATTGCAGGTTAGCTTTGAAAAAAGCTTCCAGTTTATCAAACGGGATTTTTTCCGGATTATCGTGCAGGTCAACATGTTCGGCATCAGGTACAATGAGCAGCTCTTTAGGATTACTGGCGGCTTCGTAAACGTCCTGAGAATTATAAAGCGAGTGCGCATTTTCACCTGCAACCAGCATGATCGGACGCGGGGTAATATCTAAGACCATGAAGTAAGTTAACAATCAACACGATTTAACATAATATACATTATGCGCACTCATATTATGGTGGCTAAGTTGTAAGGTTTTCTCCTGGATAAGTTACTCGTAGATTCAGCATCGATAGATTCTGATGACGGCTCATGCGGCGGAGTTTTTTGCTTTGGATAAAGTTAACCGACTCAAAGTTATTAGGACGTTATCGTTCGGCGTCTGACTACACTTGATGGCCACACAGCGCCTGAGCATATCTGACAGCCTGTGCCGATGCCTTCTGTCGCGTTACCGTGAATCTGGCCCGCTGGGTATGGCTAGCCGTCGTCGTTGAAAACCCAGCAATAACCAACGACCTGATGGTCTTGCCCGGTACGTACTCAATATTATCAGCTTGAGATATCTGACAGACACTGCCGACGGTTGTTGGAGCGCTATCGTGAACACGGGCCGCTTTCACTTGTTAACCGTCGTCGTAGCCAGCCTGGCAACCGGCAACTGAGAACGTGTACTGCGTACTATCCGCGAACATTACGCTGATTTTGGTCCGACAGTACGCAAGCTGATGACACAGACTGCTTTATGGAACCCTGGCAAGTTACGGCCGCGCGTACATCAATCACGCCTGCGTCGGGCCTGTACCCCAGAGCGCATCCAAATTGATGTCTGCGGGCATCACGGGTTCGAGTGATCGTAATTCGCTTATCGCCCTCCTCCATTTGTCAATATGTGTGCTTTCTGTTGACCTAATTTGACAATTGGTGACCAGGCAGTAATTATCATGTTAATTACTGACCAGGCAGCTATCATGAATACCCCAATCGACTCTTCCCATAAAAACCTGCATCTGGGTTTGCTGTTCCATCTGGCAAACCAGTTTAAGGACCTGCTTATCGGCCATTACTTTGCCGACAGCGGCATTACCGCACCGCAATTTAAAGTATTGATTAATATATTTAAAGGTAACACCAGCCCGGCAGAAATCTGCAAGAGCCTGCAGATGGATACCGGGGCAATGAGCCGTATGGTTGCACGTATGGTGAAGAACGACCTGATCGAGCGCCGCCCGAATCCGCACGACAAGCGCCAGGTGATCCTGGCCCTGACGGCAAAAGGTCAGACGCTGTGCAATACGTTTCAGAATGAAGCACTGAATACCATCCTCGCGGACTTAACGGCGCGTCTGACGCCCGAAGAATCCCGGCAGCTCGCAGATATTCTTATCAAAATGCTGCCCGATGAATTCACGGCCCCCCATCGCTAATTAAGGTCACCGGTTATGTCTATGGAAAATAACGCGCCTCCCTCTGACAAGCGCCCAGGCAAGCGTACAAGAAACTTCGCCATTTTATTACTGATCCTGATCCTCGCGGCAGGAGGCTGTCTGGCCTGGTATCTGCTTTATGCCCGCTATTACGAGAGCACCGACGATGCTTACGTCAACGGAAATCAGGTCACCCTGACACCGCAAATCACCGGTACCGTGACTCAGGTGACCGTGGATGAAGGCGATTATGTCGAAAAAGGCCAGCCCCTGGTTCTGCTGGACCCAAGCGATACCGCCATCGCCCTGCAGCAGGCTGAAGCCAATCTCGCCAGCACAGTGCGTCAGGTGCGTGGTCTCTATAGCACTGCCGACAACTACCGTGCACAAGTTGCTGCCAAAAAAGTAGCCCTGCAAACAGCGAAAAGTGACTACTTGCGCCGGGAAAAAATTGTCAGTTCCGGCGCCATTGCGGTGGAAGATCTGGCGCACTACCGTGATGCCGTGACCAGCGCGCAAAGCGATTTACTGGCTGCAGAGCAAGCGCTCAAAACCAATCAGGCGATGGTTGATGACACCGTGGTGGATAACCATCCTGAAGTCAAAACCGCCGTTGCGACGCTGCGCCAACGCTATCTCGATAACTCCCGCAGCACCATTGTTGCGCCCGTCAGTGGTTACGTCGCTAAACGTGCTGTGCAGCTCGGGATGCGTGTCACCTCCGGCACCACGCTGCTTGCCATCGTGCCGCTGAATGAAGTGTGGGTGGATGCCAACTTTAAAGAGAGCCAAATGCAGAACATGCGCATTGGGCAAAAAGTAGAGCTTAATGCGGATCTCTATGGCGATAACGTGAAATATCACGGCACCATCGAAAGTCTCGGCATTGGTACCGGTAGCGCATTCTCACTGTTGCCAGCCCAGAACGCCAGCGGCAACTGGATCAAAATCGTCCAACGCCTGCCGGTACGCATCACGCTTGACCCACATGACATGCAGAAGCATCCGCTGCGTGTGGGTCTGTCGATGAACGCTGAGGTGGATATCCGCAATCAGGGTGGTCACCTTCTGCCACAAAAAACCGTCGAACAGCCGCGATTCCGTACCGATGTGTATGAAACGCCAATGGAAGCAGCCGATAAACTGGTGGCGAAAATCCTTCATGACAACACCAGCGCTGTAGCCCAGCGCTAAGAGAGAAGCTATGTCAGAGCCGAAGGCAGCCTTTACGCCCCCCAGCCTGTTCCTGGCGACGCTTGCCCTGTCGCTGGCGACCTTTATGCAGGTGCTGGACTCCACCATCGCCAACGTGGCGCTGCCGACTATCTCCGGCAACCTGGGCGTTAGCGCCGATCAGGGGACATGGGTTATCACCTCTTTTGCGGTGTGTAACGCTATTGCTCTACCGTTGACAGGCTGGTTTACCCGCCGATTCGGGCAGTTGCGGTTGTTTATCGCCTCGGTGATGTTCTTTACCCTGACGTCATTTCTGTGCGGCTTCGCCCACAGCATGACGGAGCTCATCATCTTCCGTGCGCTGCAGGGTTTTTTCGCCGGGCCGATGTTCCCGATGTGTCAGACGCTGTTGCTGGTTATCTTCCCGCCGATGAAACGCAGCATGGCGCTGGCGCTGCTGTCGATGGTGACCGTGGTGGCGCCTATCGTGGGACCCATCACCGGCGGCTGGCTTACCGATAACTACTCCTGGCCGTGGATCTTCTACATCAACGTGCCGATTGGGATTTTCGCCTCCATCGTGGTCTGGTCGCAGCTGCGCATGCGTGAAGAAACAACGCAGTCATCGCCTGTCGACTATATTGGCATCGCGCTGTTGGTGCTTGGCGTGGGCCTGCTGCAGGTGGTGCTGGATAAGGGCAACGACGAAGACTGGTTCTCTTCTACGCCCATTATCGTGATGTCTATTGTCTCGGCGATCAGCCTGATTTGCTTTGTGATATGGGAGCTGGACGAACGTCACCCGATTGTGAACCTGCGGCTGTTCAAAGACCGCAACTTCGCCATCGGCACGTTGGCGCTGATGCTGGGCTATGCCGCGTTCTTTGCCATCAACATTATTCTGCCGCAGTGGTTGCAGACCCAGATGGGCTACACGGCTATCTGGGCCGGTCTCGCCGCTGCGCCGATGGGCTTCTTACCACTGGTGCTGACGCCAGTCATCGGACGTTACGCCACCAAAGTGGATTTGCGAATTTTATGCTCAGTGTCATTCCTGACAATGGGGGCATCCTGTCTGATGCGCGCGCAGTTCAATACTGACGTGGATTTCCGCACCATCGCCAGCGTGCAGATGTTTATGGGGATTGGCGTGGCCTTCTTCTTCATGCCGCTGACCACCATTGTGCTGTCGAATCTGCACGGTAACGAAGTGGCGGAAGGCTCAGGACTGGCCACGTTCTTTCGCGTACTCGGCGGCTCCTTTGCCTCATCGTTAACCACATGGATCTGGCAGCGACGTGAAGTTTTCCACCACGCGAATCTGACCGAGAGCGTGACACAGTACAACCCGGCGGCTATGGATTACGTAAATAAGATGGGTGGCCCGACGCAGCAGCATCTTGCGATGATTGACCAGGTGGTTACCCAGCAGGCCTACATGATGTCGACAATCGACTATTTCTGGGTGCTCGGCTGGGGCTTTATGGCGCTGATTATCATCATCTGGTTCACCCGCCCGCCGTTCGTGAAATCGGGTATGCCAGGCGCCCCCGCAGCAGGTCACTAAACTGAAATTCACATAGGCAAACTTAGCTGAACGAGCACTGCGTACGGATGGCACTATCGAGCGCCGGGCCAGTGCCTCTTCCCTGCCCTCTATCACGTAAGACCGCCGGGAACGGGCTCTGGAGATGATAAGAGTGTTGAATAACATGACCCCATTTCTGATAACGGTGTTTGACGTTTACTGCTCAGTTATATCGCAACGGCGTCTGCCCAACAGCTGATAACAATTGTCGAGTCCACGGGTGGCGTGGCGCCCGAAAAATTTGATCCACACTGCCGCTTTCGACTACCTCGCCGTCTTTCATCACCGCAATACGATGACTCATATGCTGCACCACGCCCAGATCATGAGAGATAAACAGCATTGACAGATGCAAACGGCGTTGCAGCGCTACCAGCAAATCCAACACTTGCGCCTGGGTGGTGACATCCAGCGCCGACACCGGCTCGTCGCAAATCAGAATATCCGGCTCGCAGGCCAGGGCCTGGGCGATGGCGATACGTTGCCGCTGCCCACCGGAAAGCGTGGCCGGACGTCGCGTCAGCAGATCAGGACTTAAACCAACCAGCGCCAGCAACGCCTGCGCACGTGACAACCGGTCCGCGGCTGTGAGCGTCGTATGCAGGCGCAGAGGCTGTTGCAGCAATTGCGCCACGTTATATTGCGGATTAAATGAACCCAGCGGATCCTGCACAATCGTCTGGATACGCGACCGCAACGGCTGCCGCTGACGTTCTGTCAGCCTGCTCCATGGTTGCCCAGCGAGAAGGATCTCGCCCTGTTGCGGTGCCTGCAGCGCCAGCGCCAGTTTGCCTAGCGTGGTCTTCCCGCTACCGGATTCGCCCACAATGCCCAGCGTTTCGCCCTGCGCGACCTCTAACGTCACCTGATTGACGGCCTGCAAGCGACGGCCATCCGGCAGAACATACGCCAGTGATACGTTATCGGCAGCCAGCACGGGTGTGGTGCTGTCAGTACTGATGTTCTCCCGCACTACCGTTTGACCCAGCGGATCGTTTCCTGTTAACCACGTCCCACGCGTACCGGCAGAGGGAATGGCCGCCAGCAGACGGCGGGTATAAGGGTGTTGCGGCGCATGCAGCACCTGTCGCACCTTGCCGCTCTCCACTGCTTTGCCCTGCCGCATCACCACCACACGGTCGGCAATATCCGCCACCACCGATAAATCATGGGTGATCAGCAGCACGCCATGCCCGGCATCCGCCAGGGCCCTGAATACATTCAAAACTTGTTTTTGTACGGTGGCGTCCAGCGCGGTAGTAGGTTCATCGGCAATGAGTAATCGCGGCCCCGCCGCCAGCGCCGACGCGATGAGCGCTCGTTGGCGCAAGCCACCGGAGAGTTCATGTGCGTACTGCGCCATCCGGTTATGCGGATCGGGGATGCCGGTTTGCGTTAACAGCTCCGCCACGCGTTCGCGAACTGCCGCCCCCCGTTCCAGGCGGTGCGTCAACAACGGCTCCGCGACTTCCTGACCAATCCGGCGCAGCGGGTCAAGCGAGGTCAGTGCATCCTGCAAAACAAAACCAATTTCGCGCCCGCGTAGTTGCTGCCAACGGCGGGCATCGCACGCCAGTAAATTCTGCGACAGGCCATCGTGCCCATGCAATATCAGGGACTCGGCGCGAACAGCCGCCCCTGCCCCCGCCAGCCCGACTAGCGTCCGGGCCGTGACGGATTTACCCGAACCGGACTCGCCTACCAAAGCCAGGACTTCACCGGCATGCACGTCAAACGATAAGGCGTTAACCGCCTCAATCAGCCCCTGCGGCGAGGGGAAGCTGACGCTCAGTTGCGCCACCTGTAACAGCGGTTGCTGGAAGGTCTCTGAAGTCATGCGATCCCGCCTTTGGCAATAAGGGTTTGAACACGTCGGCCCAGCAGCGTAATGGCAATCACCGACAGCGCGACAACGCTGGCGGGCAGCAGGCTGACCCATGGGGCGCTATCGAGAAAATTACGTCCCTCAGAGAGCAATGCGCCCCACTCCGCCGTCGGCGGAGTCACCCCAAGTCCAAGGAAACTGAGGGCCGAGGCGGATAATATGGAATACCCTATCCCCACCGTTGCCAGTACCAGCAGCGGGCGCAGCGTATTGGGCACAATATGGCGCAAAATAATCACCATTGGCGGCTCTCCCAACGCCACCGCATGCTGCACATACCCCGATAACCTGACCTGCAACACTTGCGCGCGCACCAGCCTGGCATAGCCAGCAATGCCGGCCAGTCCGACCGCCAGCAGGGTATTCTCTGGCCCACGCCCCAACACCGTGATAGCCAGCAGCGCCAACAGCAAATCGGGGAACGCCAGCATAATGTCCAGTAGCCGTACGAGTAACTGCCGTACCGCCCTGGGCGCAAGACCTGCCAGTGTCCCCAGCACAATACCGCCCGCGCTGGCAATCAGGGTCGCGCCGACCCCAATGCTCAGCGACAGCGAGGTGCCATACACCACGCGGGTAAACACATCACGCCCCAACTGGTCAGTACCGAACCAGTGTCTGAGGTCCGGCGGCTGCAAAATCGCGCTGAAATCCATCTGTTCGGGGGTGTACGGCGTGAATAGCGATGGAAAAAACACCGCCACCACGAGCAGTAGCACCAGTAACAACGGAATGCTGGTACCCGGCGCCAGCCACGGGTTACGATAGTGCCCCCCGTCGCGGCGGGCCACCCGCAGTAAAAGATCACTCATCAGCATGCCCTCGCAGACGTAGACGGGGATCGATCAGTAAATAAAGGGTATCAATCAGCAGGTTAATCACCACAAACAACAGCGCGGAGAACATCACCACCCCCAGCACCAGGGGCATGTCTCGGTTCTCAATCGCACCGAGAGTGATTTGCCCCAGCCCCGCCCGACCAAATACTGTTTCGGTCAGAATTGAGCCGCCTAATACGCTGGCCAGCAGCGTCCCCGTCAGCGTCGACACCGCCAGCGAGGCATGGCGCAACGCATGCCGTAAGCGCAGCGCAGTTTCACTCACCCCTCGCGTACGCACGGTCATGGCGAACGGCTGCGAAAGCGCCTCCTCCAGCCCATCACGCAGCACCTGGCTGAGTGTCGCAGCCAGCGGCAGGCTGAGCGTCACCACCGGCAGCACAAGGGCGATCCAGCCATCGTTACCGGTCACCGGAAACCATTGCAGTTTGAAACTGAAAATGCTCAACAACACGATGCCGATCCAGTACACCGGTGTGCTAAGCAGCATCAGCTCCAACCCGGCAAGCAGAGACCGCAGACGCGGATGACGTCCGGCTGTCAGTAATGCGTTAAATACCGCCAGTACCAGCGCCAGCGCCAGGGCGCTGACGGCCAGCGGCACCGTCTCTTTCAACGCTGCGCTAATCACCTGCACAACAGGCTGGCGATACTGATAACTCACGCCAAGGTTGCCCGTCAGCGCCTCGCCACAGTAGCGCAAATATTGCCACCACAGTGGCTTATCCAGGCCGAACTGGCGGGTCAGTGTCTCGCGAAAACTATCATCCACAACGCTGTTGGCGCTGCCTATCAGTATCGCCACAGGATCGCCGGGGATCAGTTTTACCGCAACAAAGGTCAGCGTTGCCGCGCCCCACAGCACGGCGAAAATGGTCAGCAGGCGCTTGCCTGCTGCCAGCAGCTTAGCGTTGGATCCAGACATCATAGAAATTCGGCTTCGCGTTCGTGGCCCAGCTAATGCCCTGCACCTGTTTGGCTTTCCCTAACTGATATGCCGGGATGTAAATTGGCACCGCCCAGGCCTGATCGATTATCTGGTGCTGGATGGCATAGTAGATGCGTTTACGCTCGGCTTCGCTGGCACCGACAGCGGTTTCCAGTTGGCTATCCAGCGCTTTAACGCGGCTGAAGTTGTTCCCCTTCGGCGGAATATAATTGGAGTGGAAAACGGTACGCAGGATGTCCGGCTCCGGGCGAACAAAATAGTTCGAGATAATGTCGTACTGGTTAGCCGCCGTGCGGCTGCTGAGAATGCCTGAATCCACCGGATCGAGTTTCAGTTCAAAACCGGCTTGTTTTACCTGGTATTGAATTGCCTGGAACAGCGTCACGTCAGCGGTTTCGACATCGTTTGAAGAATAGGTAAATTGCACAGTAAGGCGTTTACCCTCCTTGACCCGGTAGCCTTCGCTATCGGTTTGCTGCCAGCCGGCTTCATCCAGAAGACGGCGGGCTTTTTGCAGATCAAACCCCCACTGGCTGGCAATGGCCGGATCGTAATCCAGCGTAGCGGGTCCAAGAATATTGTCGGCAGGTTTCAGGATGCCAAAGAACGCGGCTTTAACGGCAGTAGTGCGATCGATGGCGCTCTGGAAGGCCTGCCGCACTTTCAGGTCGCTGAAGATCCCTGTGTCGCTATTCAAATAAAGGACGCGCGGAACGCCGGGGTTTTCCCTGGTGATCACATCCAGCTTCGGGTTATTTTTTACCTGCGCATAATTCACCGGCGGAATGGCATCGATCACCTGTACCTGCCCGCTATTCAGCGCGCCAAGCCGCACCGCTGACTCCGGCAGGTACTTAAATTCGATCTTATCCAGCCATGCCGGGCCTTTATGGGTGGCATAGCCCGGGCCCCAGTTGTAATCGGCGCGCTTGCTGAGTTTACTCCCGCTGCCTTTGACAAACGATTCGAGGATAAAGGGACCGGAACCGACCACGGTATTGCTGGTATTCGCCGTTTTCTGCAGATAAGCCGGTGACTGAATACCGAGATACGGCAAGCTCAGCCCCTGCAGCAGCGGTGCGAAAGGCGTTTTATAGCGGATCACCACGGTGTACTCATCTGGCGTAGTGATCGCGTCAATCGGCCCCAACAACGATTTGGAGTAACTGGAGGTGGTTTTCGGATCGAGTATGCGTTCAAAGTTATATTTTACCGCCGCAGCATCCAGTTTCGTGCCATCACTAAAAGTCACATCCTTGCGAAGATGGAAGGTGTATTCGCGGTTATTGTTTTTAATTTCCCAGCGTTCCGCCAGCCATGGTGTAAAGCTGTTATCTTCCGCCTGGCCGACCAAAGAATCCACCACGTTACGCGTAACCAGAGCGGTGACGGAATAAGCGGTAATAGAGGGGTCAATAATCGGGGTATCGCTGCCCAGAGCGACCGTCAGCACACCCCCCGCGACAGGTTTATCCTGTGCGTGAGTGGTGAAGCTGGCAGTAAGCGTTAGCGCGGAAAGCAGACTGATGCGCAATAAACTGTTCTGTGAATAAATGCTTCGTTTCATCCCTTTTCCTTGGCCTGGTTTTTGTTAAATATCTGGCAATTAAAGTCCATTGTAGGGGGAGAGCCGCCGTCGAGTAACGATGGATAATTTATATCTATTTCTGAAAATAGCTTTTTCTTCAGGTGGGAAGAAAAGAAAAAAGAGAGCCCCGAGCTACAGGCCCGAATAAAATAACATAAATGCTCGCCCTCTATAATTTCTCTCAAAAGAGTCAGAAGGCAGCTAAATTAACCCTCCGACTTTATTAAGATAAAAATGTGAAATAAGAATCGGCATTAACGGTAATGCTAAGTTTCGCCAACAAGACGCAGAACGTCGAGATATAACCCGTATTCAGGAGACGCCGCGTCCGGCGCCCCCTGTGATCCACCTCGCGGCTACTCCTCGTACGCCGCGTGATGGAAATCAATTTCCCACTGCAGCACCTCGCCGTAAAGCGCCGATAACGCCTGCTTTTCGTCTTCACTCAGCGCCATGGCGCAGCGGTCGAGTTCGTTTTTTAGCCAGAGAGCCTGCTGATAAAATTCGTCCTCCGCGTGCATTTCCACCCAGCGTCGTAAATCAGCATCGCTCTGATGATGTTCGCTCGCCCGTCGGCACCAGCAAGAGTACATCCATTCCGCACCGAACATCAGGGTCACAATCTGCTCATAGCTGCCCTCGCGGGCGGTCCGCAGCATACCGTCGCGAAAGCGCCGTACCCCGGGCAAATCATCCGGGTACTCAGCGGGATCGATCTGCCGCGCTGACAACACCTGTTCAAACCACGCGATCTGTATATCAACCAGGGCATTCAGCACGCCAATCAGCCAGCGCTGCTGTTGAATACCCGGCGCTTTGCTGACCCCGAGGGCAAAAATCGCGATTGCCGTCGCGACAAAGTTGCCCTCAAACACCAGATAGCGGTTGAAGACGACTGTCGGCAGACGATCCTGTTCGATATCAGTCACAAACGGGTGCTGCTGCATCGCCTGCCACGCCGGTTGATGTTCGCGCAGCAGGCGTTCGCTAAACGCTTCCATTAAGCCTCCTCCAGCGCGGCCTGCGCGACCGACATAAAATGTTTCACCCGGGCCAGCTCAACATCGTTCCACCAGACGCCATCGACCTTCATTGTACTGGCCACAATGACCCCCTGAGTCCGCCCGAGGATCTGCTTCACGTTAGCCGGTGTCACCCCGGAGCCCACCAGGAGCGGTAGTTCCGTCGCCGCGCGGATCTCGTCAATTTCCGCCATCGTGGCGCTATCGCCCGTACGCTGGCCGGTGGCGATCACCGCGTCAGCCTCGAAGAAATCGACATCGCGCGTCAGTTCCTGAATCGAACGATCGGCGACAATGGCATGGCTACCGTGCTTAACGTGGCTATCGGCAAAAACGCGAATATGTTCAGCGCGCAGCATACTGCGGTAGCGCAGCGCCTTAGCGGCCGCCCCTTCTATAAATCCTTCGTTGGCGATATAGGCGTTGGCCCACTGGTTTACGCGGACGAAATCGGCGCCTCCCGCCAGGGCGATCGCCATTGCCGGGATCGCCGCGTTAGCCAGAACGTTAATGCCCAGCGGCACAGCAAAACGTTCACGAACTTTCTCGGTAATGACCGCCATCAGCGCTGAGGTTTCATGGCCGATATCCTCAGGTTTAGAGAAAGGAATATCGCCATGGTTTTCAATAATCAGACCATGAACACCGCCTGAAATATAATTTTCAGCATCGCGAAGCGCACGTTCAACAATATCCGAGACTGATTTTCCTCGATATTTTGGCGAACCAGGAAATGGGTCGCAATGAATAACACCAATAACAGCCTTGCTTCGTGAAAAAATAGCTTGTATTGCATTCGTTTTTTCTGCTGAGATAGCAACCATCTTATCCATCCTGTTAAGGGAACACTATGCGTGTTTACGTTACTGGTAATATTGCCGTAGATGAAACCTGGTCCATTCCGGATATACCGAAAAAAGGAGCCTCCATTCACGGCGTTAAAATGTCGCAGGATATCGGCGGTAAAGGCGCGAACCAGGCGATTATATTATCCCGCTGCGGAATAGAGACGCGTTTAATTGCCGCCACGGGAAATGACAGCAACGGCGCGTGGATCCGCCAGCAGATAAAAAATGAACCACTGACGCTACTACCCGACGGCCATTTCAATCAACATAGCGATACCTCGATTATTTTAAATAGCGCTGATGGCGACAACGCCATCATTACCACTACGGCGGCGGCCGATACATTCAGCCTGGATGAAATTATTCCGCATATGGCGGATGCCGTCGCTGGCGATATTCTGCTACAGCAGGGCAATTTCTCCCTCGATAAAACGCGGGCGCTGTTCCAGTACGCCAGAAGCCGCGGCATGACGACGGTATTCAACCCCTCACCTGTCAATCCTGACTTTTGCCATCTGTGGCCGCTCATCGACATCGCGGTGGTCAATGAATCCGAGGCCGAACTGCTCCAGCCATACGGGGTGAAAACCTTAGTGATTACCCAGGGGGCCGCAGGCGCCTGGTTGGTCCAGGAGGGCCAGCGTCAGTTTTGTCCCGCCGTGCCCGCCGAGGCGCTTGATACTACCGGCGCGGGCGACACGTTCCTCGCCGTCATGTTGGCTTCCGCCCTGCTGCGCGGCGTCGCGCCGGATGCGCTGGCGCTGGCGCACGCCAGTCGCGCTGCCGCCATTACCGTTAGCCGCCGGGGGACGCTCAGCGCGTTTCCCGGCAGCCGTGAGCTCGCCGCCCTGTTAACCACGGACGGGGCGCGCTGACCTACTTAAACAGCGGACGGTATGAATCGACGTTCGCTTTGGTTACCACCGTCGCCGGAACCAGAATGGTTTTCGGCACGGTTTTACCCGACGTGATGCTGTTCAGCGCATTCAGGGCTTCGGCGCCCATCTTTTCCGGGTCCTGCTGCAGTACGGCGGTGACGTAGCCGCCGTCCATACCGGAAATCGCCTTCGCCGTCAGATCCCAGCCAAAGACTTTAATATCTTTCTGCCGCCCCTGGTTTTCTACGGCGGCGATAGCGCCGAGCAGCGCGGGTTCGCCGGTGGCATAAATCGCTGTCAGATCCGGGTTACCGGTGATCAGGTTTTCCGCCGCGGTCATCGCTTTATCCTGCACGTTCTGCCCGTCGACCACGTTAGCGATAGTAATCTTCGGATTGCTTTTCAGCGTCTCTTCGAACCCTTTCTGCCGCTGGTTCTGAATGGCCGAATTCAGCGCGCCGACAATACCCAGTCGCGCCTGGCCGCCCATCTCTTTCTGCACGTAGTCCACGAAGTATTGACCAATAATTCTGCCGCCTTCAATATTATCAACGCCGACCTGAGCTGCCTGTGGCCCGGCCGGTAATACGGCATCAATCGCAATCACCGGAATGTTTGCGGCGGCGGCTTCTTTAACCGCTGGCATGATCCCGTTAACGTCGATAGCAGCAACCAGAATGCCTTTAACGCCTTGCTGAATATAGTTTTCTATCGCGTCGTTTTGCGCCACGGGATTATCGTTAGAGTTAAAAATAACTAAATCCTTGCCACTGGCTTTGGCCGCATCCTGTGCGCCTTTATTCATCAGATTAAAGAACAGCGCCTGTTGGTTGATTTGTACCAGCGCATAAGTCGGACCGGCAGCGCTGGCGGCAGAAATAAAACTCATTGATGCCAGCATGGTCGTGGCGACAGCAAGTAAACGCAGTTTTCCGGTGTGAAATAACATCATCAGTATCCTCGTCGGGAATAGTTGATAGCCAGCAGAGTTCCGCGCCGCATGCGAACGCAGAAGGATTATTTTTTTGGCGGGCAAATATCGTCTATATCGCCAGAACTATCATTGAACGTTCGGCGGATACCTGCTTAATGTCATCCCGGCAACCGGTCCGTGTCGGTGCGCGACTGGAATAACTTAAACGGGGTTGGGAATGACTTCCCGGATGATGCGGTAAACTGCCTATACAATTCTCTGCTGATTAAAATTTGTCAAGCATTTATTTTTGGTGATTGTTCGCAGAGAAATTGCTGTATCCACCGCGCTTAACTATGTTACAGATAGCCGATTCTGGCAGAAATGGCGCAGGAAATGAGTATAAAACGCGTATTGTTATCCGATGTGGCAAAGCTGGCCGGGCTGTCGAAGGCGACCCTGTCGCGCTATATGAACAACAGTATTGTGCTGCCGCAGGACACCATCGACCGCATCGAAACCGCCATTCGCGAACTGGACTATCGCGGCAATAGCCTGGCACGCCGTCTTAGCAAAGGCGGCAGCGAAACGCTTGGCCTGGTGCTTCCCGATATTACCAACCCCTTCTTTGCCGAACTGGCCGACGCTGCCGAAGAGGCCGCTTCTGCAAGCGGCTACAGCCTGGTGCTGTGTATCACCCGCAACAACCCGGAAAAAGAGTGCCAGTTCATTCGCTGGCTGGATACCTGCCAGGTCGACGGTCTGCTGTTCACCACCAACCGCCCCGATAACGGCCTGCTGCGCAAGGAAGTCCAGCGTCACGAACGCATTGTCCTGCTGGATGAAGATATTCCCGGCAGTAAGGTACCGAAAGTGTTTGCTGATAACGTCCAGGGCGGGCGGATCGCCACCGAAAAACTGATCGCCGCCGGGCATCGCCATATCGCTTTCGTCGGTGGCCCGGACAAGCTGATGAGCGTCCGTGAGCGCTATCAGGGCTTTTGCACCGCGATGGAGCAAGCGGGCCTGAGCTGGCCGCCCGAATGGGTGATGTATGGCGACTACCAGCGCGAGTTTGGCCAGCAGGCGCTGCGGTACCTGTTCAGCCAACCGGTTCGCCCCACCGCCGTCTTCGCGGCCAGCGACTATCTGGTGCTCGGCCTGCTCGATGGCTTGCGCGCCAGCGGGCTCCAGGCGCCGGAGGCGCTTTCGTTAG
This sequence comes from Klebsiella sp. X1-16S-Nf21, assembly GCF_002837615.1. Lineage (NCBI taxonomy): Bacteria > Pseudomonadati > Pseudomonadota > Gammaproteobacteria > Enterobacterales > Enterobacteriaceae > Klebsiella > Klebsiella sp. X1-16S-Nf21. Next base: position 43,030 of record NZ_PJDK01000015.1, on the reverse strand, counting down.
TCGGCTTCGATGACGCCAACTACGCCGATTTTACCCAGCCGCGGATCTCCACTATCCGTCAGCCCGCCCGCGAACTGGGCCGTACCGCGGTGAACATCATGATGCGCCTGCTAAACGACGATCCGGACATCCCTGCGGAAACCCGCCTGCCGGTTGAATGGATTGGCCGCGACTCGATTAAGATCTGTTAAGCCCGTCCCAAAATGGCGCAAAAGTGCCCGCTTTTGGCGCAAAAAACGATCAATTAACAATTTATTCACTATAATCAGTAAACCGGTTTACCGGATTTTATTCAATTAAGTGTATTGAATACATAAGGTTAAGTTACAGGGCTGCTGTGTGGTTCCTGCCCTGGCACGGATGCTGCAATGTTCTTACTGGCGAACAAATATCTTACATAGCGTTTGTCCTGACTGCCCTGGCGAGTGCTCTATTCCGCAGGTAAACCGGTTTACTAGATTGTAAACCGTGTCGGATAGAGCCCCTCCCGCAGGATGGCGAACATTTTCCCGGCCACAGCGATGGGAGTTATCAGATGCAGCAGCCACAAACTACCCCGCCAAGGGTAGAGATGATCAATATCACCAAGACCTACGGGTCGATACGCTCATTGCGCGGAGTCAACCTTGAGCTGGCCCCGGGCGAAGTGCTGGGCTTAGTGGGCGATAACGGCGCGGGGAAATCCACCCTGACCAAAGTGCTCTCTGGCGCGGTGATCCCCTCCAGCGGCACGATTCGTATCGACGGTGAACAGCAACAGTTTACGAATCCGGCCGATTCGCGCCGTTGCCATATCGAGATGGTCTACCAGGATCTGTCGCTCTGCGACACGGTCGACGTCGCGGGCAATCTGTTTATGGGCCGTGAGCCGATGAAATCGGTCCTCGGCATCCCCTTTCTCGACGAGGCCAAAATGCACGCCGATGCCAGAGAGATGCTTAAAGGGCTCGGGATCTCCATTCCGGATACTCGCCTGCTGGTGCGAAATCTCTCCGGCGGCCAGCGCCAGGCTATAGCCATCGCCCGCGCCGCGGCCTTTGACCCGAAAGTGCTGATTATGGATGAACCCACCGCCGCGCTGGCCGTCGCGGAAGTTGAAGCGGTTCTGGAACTCATTCGCCGCGTTTCCGCTCGCGGGGTGAGCGTGATTCTGATTACCCACCGCCTGCAGGACCTGTTCCTGGTCTGCGACCGGATCATGGTGATGTATGAAGGTACGAACGTCGCCGACAGACGGGTGTCCGACACCAGCCTGAGCGATATCGTTAACCTGATTGTGGGCGAAAAATTCACCGCCCGCTCTGCGGCAGCACATTGAGGTAACAGGATGAGTATCATGAACTTAAGCAGCTCCCGCATGATCCAGCATTCGCTGCCGCGCCGCCTGCTGCATAACCACTCAGGCGTGGTCAGCATCGCGCTCTTTTTCGTCTTCTGCTGCGTGGTGTTTTCGCTGATCACCAGCAACTTTCTCACCGGCACCAACTGGCTCAACATTATCCGTCAGAGCGCCCCGCTGCTGATCGTCGCGACGGCTATGACTCTGGTCATTACCACCGGCGGTATCGATCTGTCGGTAGGCTCCACCCTGGCGCTGGTCGGCGCACTCTCCGCTATCGCTCTGAATAACTGGGGGCTGCCGTGGCCGGTGGTACTCCTCGGCGGCCTGCTGCTCGGCGGATTCGTTGGCGCCATCAACGGCTTCTTTATTGCCTATGAAGGCATTCCGGCGTTCATCGTCACGCTCGCCACCCTGGCCGTAGTTCGCGGCATCGCGCTGCTGGTCACCCAGGGCTACTCGATTCCGGTACCGGCTGACAGCCTGTTTACCTTTATCGGACGCGCGTGGGTAGTTGGTATCCCCATGCCCGCGCTGATCGGCATGATGATACTGGTGATCGGGCATATCGTTCTCAACCATATGCGCTTTGGCCGCTACGTGACCGCTATCGGCGCCAACGCCGAAGGCGCGCGGCGCAGCGGCATTAACACCAAAGCGGTGACCATGAAGGTCTATATCATCAGCGGAATGGCCGCCGCGCTGGCGGGGATGATCATTACCGCACGCCTCGGCAGCGGCTCTTCCAACCAGGGCGAAGGCTTTGAACTGCAGGTCATTGCTGCCGTTGTGCTAGGCAGCACCAGTCTGTTTGGCGGCTTCGGGACTATTATTGGCACGCTGCTGGGCGCGCTGTCGATTGCGGTCATTCAGAACGGGCTGATCCTGTCGCATATTTCGCCGTTTTACACCCAGATAGCCACCGGCACCATTATCCTGCTGGCTATCTGGCTGAACACCCGCATTCTCAACCCGACGCGCTCCGCGGCAAAAGGATAGCTGATGAAAGGATCAATTTTTCGCCATCCCTCCCCGCTGCCGGTTGGCGTCAGCAGCGGTTATGTAATGACTGTGCTTGGCCCACTACCGATTAACGAAATGGGCGTTACTCTGATGCATGAGCATATTCTGCTGGATGCCTCCGGCAAATGGGTGCCGCCCTGCTGCTGCAGCGATCGCCATCTTGCCGAAATGCCGGTGAAAATGGAAAACCTTGGCGAACTGTCGCTCAACCCGCTGATGAGCCGCGATAACTGTCAGCTGTTTGATGTCGACGTTGCGATTGACGAGCTGACTAAATTTCGCGCCCTTGGCGGAGAGACTGTGGTCGACCCGACCAATATCGGCATTGGCCGCGATCCGAAAGCGCTGGCGCGCATTGCGCGTCTGACCGGTCTGAACATCATTATGGGGACCGGGCTCTATCTGGAGCCTTCGCACCCCGAGTGGGTAAAAATCAGCAGCGTCGAACAACTGACCGAACGGCTGATTTACGATCTTGGCGGCGCGGAGGAGAAACCGGAGGTGCTCGCCGGACTCATCGGCGAAATCGGTATCTCCAGCCGCTTTACGCCGGATGAGGAGAAATCCCTGCGCGCTGCGGGTCGGGCCAGCGCCGCGACCGGCGTGCCGATCGAGGTCCATCTGCCCGGCTGGGAGCGGCTGGGCCATCGGGTGCTGGATATTCTCGAGCAGGAAGGCGCCGATTTACGCCATACCGTGCTGTGCCATATGAATCCCAGCTTTGCCGATAAGCGCTACCAGCGCGAACTGGCGCAGCGCGGGGCGTTTCTCGAATACGACATGATTGGCATGAGCTATTACTACGCCGACGAGTCGGCGCAGTCGCCCTCCGACGAGGAGAACGCCCGCGCGATCCGCGAGCTGATTGACGACGGCTACATCCAGCAAATTCTGCTGTCGCAGGACGTCTTCCTGAAAACCATGCTCACCCGCTACGGCGGCCACGGTTATGGCTACATACTCAAGCATTTTGTTCCCCGTCTGCGGCGCCACGGCGTCAGCGGCGAACAACTTGAAACCTTAATGATTGGAAACCCCCAGCGGGTCTTTGGCGGATAAAAGGAAACGTCATCATGCAGAAAAAAATCTTACTGGTCGGTGAGTCCTGGACCAGCACGTCAACGCACGTTAAAGGCTTCGACCAGTTTGCCACCGCCACCTGGCACACCGGCGCAACGGACTTTCTGGCCGCGCTCGCCGACAGTCCCTATGCCATTACCTATATGCCCGCCCACGCGGCGGCGACCGACTTTCCGCTGACGCTGGAAGCGCTGCAGGAGTGGGATGCGATTATTCTCTCGGACATTGGCGCCAATACGCTGCTGCTGCATCCGGACACCTGGCTGAAGAGCCGCCGAACCGCCAACCGTTTAACGCTCCTGCATGATTACGTGGCCGGCGGGGGGGCGCTGATGATGATCGGCGGCTATTACAGCTTCCAGGGAATCAACGGCGGCGCGCGCTACCGCCATACCGCGGTGGAGAAAGTGCTGCCGGTACGCTGCCTGGCCTGGGACGACCGCATTGAAACCCCGGAAGGCTGCTATGCCGAAGTGACGGAGTCTCACCCCCTGTTTAACGATATTCCGGGCGAATGGCCGTGGCTGCTGGGCTATAACGAAGTTGAAATGCACCCGGAAGGCAAACTGCTGGCGACCGTGGCCGGTACCGGTCATCCGCTACTGGCTGTTCGCGAATATCAGCAGGGTCGTTCGCTGGTGTGGACCAGCGACATGTCGGCGCACTGGCTGCCGGAAGAGTTTGCCAAATGGCCCGGCTATCGCCAGCTATGGATTAACTGCCTCGACTGGCTGACGGAACGCCGCTGATGACCACGACCCTTGAGCTCGCCCGGCAGCTGCTGGGCTTTAACACCATCAACCCGCCAGGCAGCGAAGCCGACTGCATGCGGTTCTTCGCCGACTGGCTTGACGAGAGCGGTTTTGAGGTTTCGCTGTCGTCGTTCGGCGAGGGACGCTGCAATCTTATTGCCAGCCTGCCCGGGGCGAAGAGCGGTAAACCGCTGGCCTTTACCGGACATCTGGATACCGTCCCGCTGGGAAATGCCCGCTGGCAGTACGATCCTTTTGGCTCGCAGATGGAAGACGGGCGTCTTTATGGCCGCGGATCCAGCGATATGAAAGCGGCGATAGCGGCGTTTGCCGTCGCCTGCGTTCATCAGCGGGAAGCGATCCTCGCCGGACGCGGCGCGGTATTGCTGATAACCGGCGGAGAAGAGACCGGCTGCGACGGCGCGCGGGCGCTGATCGCCTCCGCAACGTTGCCGGAGGTGGGCGCGCTGATCGTCGGTGAACCCACCACCAACTATCCGGTTATCGGCCATAAAGGCGCGCTCTGGCTACGCTGCGAAACGCGGGGGAAAACCGCCCACGGCGCGATGCCGGAGCTGGGGATCAATGCTATCTATCTTGCGGCGGATGCGTTGGGTAAGATTCAGCATTTTTCGCCAGGCGCGCCGCATCCGCTAATGAAGCAACCCACCCTCAACGTCGGACGCATAGAAGGCGGACTCAATATTAATTCCGTACCGGACCGCACGCGTTTTGATGTCGATATCCGCAGCGCGCCCAATTTACAGCACGCCACTATCCGGGAGCGCTTGACGACGCTGCTTGGCGAAAGCGTCACCGTCTCCACGCTGGTCGACCTGCCCGCCGTCCTCAGCCGGGAGGATCACGCGTGGATTAAGCAGGTTTACCAACGCTGTCAGCCGCTGCACGCTGAGCCGATTGCGCCGCGCGTGGTGCCCTACTTTACCGACGCCTCGCTGCTGCTGCCTGCATTGGGCGATCCGCCCTGTATTATTCTCGGCCCCGGCGAGCCGTCGATGGCGCATCAAACCGACGAGTACTGCCTGCTCAGCCGACTGGCGGAGGCAGAACAGCTATACGGTGACATTATTCGCGACTGGATGGCATCACCGCCCGCGACGAAAGTAAAAAATGAGTGACACTGTCACTGAAAGCGCGTGCCATGCATTCAGCGTTTGAATAATTTCGCGGAATAACAGAGGATAACCGCCTAGTACACGACGGTATCCCCACCAGCAAGGAGGCTTAGCATGTCCGTGAAAACCAACGCTGTGCTCGTTTGCACCCTCTCTTTACTTCTTTCCGCCTGCTCGGGTGGTGCTTCTGCGCCGGACAGCGCCGAAGACGCTAAAATATCGGCTGAAGTGGATAAGATACTTCGCGATTATCAAACGGGTTCCGATACTTCACCCCAGGCCAATGCCTCACGCTATCTGGCGCGGATCCAGGCGGCTATCTTCGCTAACATAGACCAGCCGGCCTCCTGGCAAGGGCAAAAATGCTCGGTGCGCTTTATGCTGCAGCGTGACGGGACGGTGCAGGATCCAACGGTCGAGAGCGGCGATCGGCCATTCTGCGCGCAGGTGATGTCCGCGCTGAAAAAAGCCAACATCCCGCCCGCGCCGGACGAAAAAACCTATCAAACCTTCAGTCATGTCGTGCTGGACGTGAAGCCCTGAGCTTGCCGGCAGAAATGGCCCCGGCCATCACCAGGGCCATTTCGAACAAGATAAGCTGACAGCCCTTCTTAACAGACGCTTTTTGGCGATCAGCGAGGAATGATTCAATAGTAACAGGCTGGCGCAAGCCTGTTTTTTTTCCATTCTTCAGGATCGTGGCCGGGTATGAATACCGCATGATATCGCTCGGTAAGCTGACGCAGCTTTCGCACTGACTGAGCGACATCAGTAGCAGACGTCATTAGCCCCGGGAGCGCCTTCTCATGGTAATGATCTAAGGTATAAGCCGCATCAATCGCTAGCGTAAAATTTGTACCACCGGGTAAGCGGATAAGAAAAGATTGATGGCCTGGTGAATGCCCTGGGGTGAAAATACACTGCAGCGTGCCATCACCGTAAAGGTCATAGTGATCATCGGACAACCCGTTCAGAAATAGCCAGTTAAGTTGGGGACGATCGAAATCGCGTCGGCAATAGGCTCCCGAAGTAAACCAGTCAGGGGCAAAGGCATATTCATACTCTTGCCTCTGGACAACATGCGTAGCATGGGGGAAGCGACCAATTGCTCCCGTATGATCAGAGTGCAAATGGGACAGGACCACATAGCGGATATCCTCAGGAGCAATGCCAATCCTCTTAAGTTGTTCCACACAGCCCTGTTCTTCTGACATCACCGGTTTAAACTGCTCTACAGCACTTCCCCAATAACCACTGGGATCTTTCAATCCTTCGACAGCCAGACCGCCGTCAATCAGCGTAAACCCATCCGGATGGGTCAGCAGAAACCAGGGAACAGGGATCTCATAATGCTCTCCCACGCCCTGATTCATCCGGATATGCTGATATCGACAATGCTGTGTTCCTGACTGGAACATGAAAAGCTTTATCTCTGGCATCATTATTTTCCACCAATAAATCAATTAAATAGATTGAAATTTAGCCTGACTCAGGCCTTGAGTCTGGATTTTTCATCATTTCGCAGGAAAGCAGTAGATGCCTGTCCCCACTTACATTTATCGGTAAAGCCAATATAATTGGTGAATGGATCTCTTCTCAGCAATGCGCATATTTATCAGGGTGGTTGAACGGGGCAGCATGTCGGCTGCAGCCCGCGATCTCGGCATTGGCCAGCCCGCCGTGAGTGAAAGAATAGAAAAACTGGAAGCACATCTTGGGACACGTTTGCTTAGGCGCAACACGCGTAACATGTCTCTAACGCACAGCGGTAACGTGTTTTATGAGCGAAGCAAAACGGCCGTTCAGGCGGCAGAGCATGCTCTTTCTGTGAATGAGGAAAATCAGGGGCTGCAAGGCAAAATCCGTATTGCCGCGCCCTATTCCGCCGGAGAAAGCCTGCTGATGCCTGCATTGTTGCAGCTTCAGAACGAGCATCCGGAGCTGCAGGTCGATGTCATTTTTAACGACCGCGTCATCGATCCCGTCACCGAGGGGGTCGATTTATCACTGAGGTTAGGTGATGTCTCCGAAGGCTTTTTTGTCGCACGTCCGCTTGGCGCCGTGCGCAGAGTGCTAGTGGCCTCTCCGGCTCTGCTGGCGAAAATGGGTCATCCTGACACGCCGGAAGCGCTGACAGATTATCCATTTGCTGCTGTTTCCGGTGTATTCGCCAGTAATCGCATTCAATTGATCGCTTCCGAAGATCAACTCATTAATGTTCCCGTCAATATTCAATTTCAGTCCACGCACTGGCGGAGTGTCCTCTCCTGGTTATTAGCGGGACATGCCATTGGTGTTTTGCAAAGTCCGGTTTGCAGAAAAGAAATGGAACACGGCGCGCTCATCCCCCTCTTAAGCCACTATCCGATCCCGCCATTTAGTGCCTGGTTGCTCCATCCACCGGCTGGGATGATGTCGTATGAAACGCGAATTTGTGCCTCCCTACTGGAGGGCTATCTCAGAGATTTGTTGCTTGAACCGGCCGGCTGAATAAAACAGCGCCGCCCTGGCGCGCTGAAGATGGCCTCTTGTTAATGACTCAATCTCTGATGCATGAAATCAATAAGCGCTCTTGTTTTTGCCGGCAAGTAACGCCGATCTGAATACAGAGCGAACAATTGCAAGGGGGCTGCCGATTGTTCAAATTCAATCTCGATTAACCGCCCATCATCAATATAGGGTTGGCAGGCTTGTTTCGACAGGATGGCAAAACCGACACCTGAGATGGCCGCTCGCCCTGCCATCTCTCCGCTGTTGACCCGATAACGACCGTTAACCTTGATCGTCTCGAATCCGCCCTTTTTATTCACAAACTGCCAGGGAGCGCCTTTAAGCGCATTCACCGTTGTAATACAGGGTAACTCTTCAAATTGCTGTATTCGAGAAGGCGTGCCATAACGCTGGATGACGGAGGGGGCCGCAACGATGGTGCAAGGGATCGTCACCAGATGACGGGCGATGTAGTCACTGTCATCCATCTGACCACGGCTAACAATGACAGCTAAATCCAGATCATCTCGCAGGGATTCATAACCCGACAAATTTGTGACGCAACTTATCTCCAGGTCCGGATGCTGACAGGCGAAATCAGCAACAACAGAGCCCAGCAATACAGGACCGATTTCATTGGGAATACAGATACGTAATGGCCCCTTGAATTGCATTTGTCGCAACGTTAATTCGGTTTCAGTTTGCTCAAGTGCTTCCAGTAATGGCTTCGCCCGGGTATAGAGTAGATGCCCCGCCTGTGTGAGTTTCATATGTCGGGTACTGCGCTCAATGAGCTGAAGATTCAGTTTGTCTTCTAACTGAGAAATGCAACGGCTCACATTTGATGTCGGCATTTCCAGGGCTTTCGATGCCCCGACAAAACTGTCTCGTTCCACCACAGCAATGAAGATTTTCAGCGCATTAAAGTCCAGGACCGGCCGCAACAACTATCCCACATATGATAATAATGAGTGCCATTTTTATCATCTAATCGACAGGTTTGATAGCAGTTAAGCTAGGATATCTTTCATCCACAGGTCGCTTGCTATGCCACTGGTCACCACAACATTTAATCAAAAGGCACTCATTCGGATTGCTTTGGTAATCGCTTTTGTCCAGTTTACTAATGCGCTGGAATATATGATGTTCAGCCCTGTTTTTACATTTATGGCTGCAGATTTCGCTGTACCCGTCACCTTCTCAGGCTATGTATCCGGTATGTACACATCTGGAGCCGTCCTGTCGGGAATTATCGCCTTTTACTGGGTTGACCGTTGCAATAAGAAACGTTTTTTAATTGCCAATATGGTACTGCTAGCCATGGCGACACTGTTGACGACATTGACCACCAGTTTTCCTCTTCTTCTTACATTGCGCTTTTTCGCAGGACTGGTTGGCGGTACGACAATGGGTGTGGGGATCACTATTTTGATAAACCACACGCCGGCTGATTTGCGCGGAAAAATGTTGGCGACGGTGATTGCGTCATTTTCGATGGTCAGCATCGTGGGGATGCCCGCTGTACTATTTTTGTGTACTCATTACGGTTGGCATGTCGCGTTGTGGTTAATCTGCACACTGTGTTGGTTGGCATTGCCACTGATCGTCTCCATCATCCCTCAGGATCCCGTCACTTTCGACACGTCCCACGCGCTGCCCCTCGATGTAGATACTTTACTGTTTGCTTCCGGTAATGCGCTGGTACAGTTTAGTCCAATGCTGATCATTCCTGTTCTGGCGCCATTAATGACGCAGTTGTTGGGGGCTTCTCAAGGTCTGCTGCCCTGGTTGTTCTTCGGCGGGGGTCTGGCGGGGTATCTGTCTACCAGAATGACAGGCGCATTAACCTCTCGTTTTTCTGCTTTGAGTTTGGCGACCGGGTCGACCCTCGTTTTTATCCTGAGCTTGCTGATACCCCTCCTGGGCTATCCGCATCCGGCGCTATTTATTACGTTGTTTCTCGGCTCAGCTTACAGTCGTCTGGTGTCATCGTCGGCGGTGACGATTCAGTTTCCTGATAACAAGCAACGAGCGGGATTCTCTTCATTACAGACATCCATGATGTATCTGATGACAACTGCCGCATTTTTCCTGTCTGCTTTTTTGTTACCCGACCATCGCATGGCGCTACAAAATATGGACATGCTGTTGGCGGTATGTGCAATTACCGCATCAGGAACCCCAATTATTGTCATCGTTTTGCAAAAGAAACTGGCTAAACGTACGTTCGAGCCCGATCGTTACAGCACTGAGTAGTACTCCACGGGTTGCTCATTTTTTAAGACAAAAACAGGGGCATACGCCCCTGCGTGACTACCGCCGACTCATGGCCAGCTTCGCGGCAAATATCAGAAACAGGCAGCCGGTTGTCCGATCCATCCATTTCACCACGGCTGGTTTTTTCAGGATGCCGGCGGCATAGCGAGTGGCGGTAATCAGCGTTAACGACCACAGCGTCCCTATCAATACATGGATGGTGACCAGGAGAAAGGTCCAGTTGATCGGTGAATGCCCGGCAGGGATAAACTGGGGCAAAAACGAAACGTAGAAGACGCCCATTTTGGGGTTAAGCACATTCCCCAGCATCCCACACAGGAACCAGTTACTCGTGGAATCTGATTCGGTCGGGTTGGGGTTAAATTGCTGGCGTGGGCGCAGGAGCAACTGGATGCCCAGCCAGCAAAGGTATCCTGCTCCGCACCATTTCAATAAGGTATAAGCCAACTCAGAAACCGCCAGTAGCGCACCTAAACCAAAGGCCACCAGCGCGCCCCAGATAAAGCATCCGAGATCAATGCCTAACGCGGCATGCAAGGCTTTGCGTCCCCCTTCAGCGGTCGCCGTGCGGAGGATAAGAGCAGTATCAAGACCTGGCGTCAGGGTAAGCAGTGTGGCAGCGAGGGTGTAAGCAAGAAGTGAATCAGTGACGAGCATTTCCTGTCTCCGAAAGAGACAAGGCTACTGAAGCATTCACATTTTTGCAACAACAATGTTCACCCTGCTCCACTTTTACCCAGCCGTCCACCTGACGCAACTCAGCCCATAACTAAGGACCCCTCGGTTATGGGCTGATTTGCAGGACTAGCTCAACGCCATTGATAAAATAATACAGGGGTAAGTTAGCTCACTTTAATATCATCAAGGTCGATATCCTCTTCTTCGTGATCATGAGTAACCATCACATCACGCGGAATATCTTTTTTGATGACAGCATAAACCGTGGCGGTAACAACAATATTCACCAGCAGGGCCATAATGCCAGCCATCGGGTGTGACATGGTGGGGATCATCAGTACCCCACCAAAAGGCACCGTGGCATCCGCACCATACACCATGGTGACTGCGCCACCGCACGCGCCACCGATGGCCGCGGCGGCGATACCGCGGACGATATCGTTCATGACGATCGGGATAGAGCCTTCAACGATATTAACAATCCCCATTGGAACCGCCGATTTTAAGGTTTCCACTTCTTCACTGTTATAGATGTTCTTACGCAGAAGCTTAGCAATGAAGAAAGCCAGGCCGAAACCAATAGGCGTTGCGGTGTTAACTAACTGAAGCGCGGTAATCGGCTCATTTATTCCCTGCGCCTGCAGCGTGAGAACGAAGGCAAAGCATGTTTTATTAAGCGGGCCGCCAAAGTCAACAATACACAGAGCGCCTATCACTGCGCCCAACACAAGATTCGATGACGTGCCCATACTTCTCAGGAAAGATGTCAGCGCTTCCGTAAAGATACCGATAGGCGTACCAATGATATAGACCATAATCAGGCAGCTGATAATGGAGGCAAAAAAGGGCACGATCAACGTTGGCATCAAACCGCGAGCCCAGTCAGGCACCTTGACGTTTTTAATGATCGCCAGCGCGATATAGCCGGCAATGTAGCCACCGATCATCCCGCCGATAAAGCCTGCGCTGATGGTGTTCGCCGCCAGCCCGACGACAAATCCTGGTGCGATGCCCGGCTTGCCAGCAATCGAGCCGGAAATACCCACCGCAATGACCACCGGCAACAGCCCAAGCGCCTTAGCGCCCAGAGTGGCCATCGCCTGCCATAAATCAAATTGCCCCAGCGTTAACGTGTCCTGCACCGTTCCACCAAGCCCCATGCCGATGGCAATAATAAACCCAGCACCACAGACAATGGGGATCAGAAATGAGATAGCGGTCAGCAGATGTCCTTTAGGATTTGCTGCTTGCCATATTTGTTTTAGAGACATAAATTACGCCCTTAAGTATAGAGTCAGCAGGCCGAAATAAAATTATGAATTGACTATTTCACTGAGTTTTTCAATCAGTTTATTGGGGGATTTCACTGCCGTTTCCGTGGCGACTTTGACCACTTTCTTACCCGCAAACCGTTCTTCTCCCGTCACTTTAACATCCGCGGCAAGCAGAACAATATCTGCCATGGCAATCTCATCAGCGGTTAACTGATTCTCAATGCCGATGGTCCCTTGGGTCTCGATTTTAACGTTATGACCGGCTTTTTTGGCGGCTGTTTCAATTTTTTTTTGAGCAATATAGGTGTGTGCAATCCCCACCGTACAGGCGGTAACTCCGACAATATTCATCACGATTCTCCGTTAATTCATTTAATAATGATATAAAAGAATGTTAACAACTACATATTACGCTTCGGTGCTTTCAGTTTCTGAATTGAAAAGCGCAATGATTTTATATGGATCAGATTCAACCAGTAATTTAGCGATAATGTCTTCGTCGGCCAGTGACCCGGACACTTGCGCTAACAGGCGAATATGAGTGGCATTTTGATCCACCAGGCAAACCGCAAATAAAATAATACAGCGAACATCGCTGCCATCCATGGTCTCCCAGGGAATGGTATGTTGCGTGCGTCCGATGGCTAATGCGGTACGGGAAACACCGGAAGATTTGCCATGCGGGATCGCAATATGATTTTCAAAACCGGTAGAGCCTTGCTCCTCACGTAACCAGACATCACGAATAAAGTCCTCCTTATTAGTCACCGCACCATCCTGTACTAGTAAATCGGTGAGTTCTTCTATCACCTCTTCTTTCGTTCTGGCGGTCATATTTAACTTGATGTTTTTAACATTAAGCACTGTCGAAATATCCATAATTCACCCGCATTCATATAGAGTGGTCGTTGAATAACAGAGCAGGCATCGCTGGCGTGATGCAGGTCTTTTAATTTTTTATAAATATATGCTGTGGTTCGTAAAAAAATTAATTAGGCAGCGACGGTTTCACGCTGGAAAATCTCGATCATTCTGTCCCATGCCTGGCTGACATCCTCATGTAGAGAAAACAGACCCGATGTCCCTACGATAAAGACATCCACACCGGATTCGGCAATCTGGCCAAACGTTTTTGCATTGCAGGAGCCATCAATTTCTGTCAGATAGTGATAGCCATTATTTTTGCGCATACTGATGAGCTTTCTTATCTTGTTCAGCGATTCAGGAATAAACTTTTGTCCGGCATAGCCCGGATCAACTGACATGACCGTCACTTTATCCAACAGGTGCGCATATTCAGCAATACTTTCAGCCGGTGTCGCCGGGTTCAACACCACCCCGCATTGCTTGCCTGCATCCTTGATCTGATTCAGCAGGCGGAAAATTTTGTTATTCGCCGTCTCGGGATGAAAGCTAATGATATCGGCGCCGGCCTCGAGACACATGGGAATAATATCTTCCGGATGGTTCACCATCAGATGGACATCGATGGGAACGGTAGTGATTTTTTTCAGGTTCTCAATAAAAAAGGGAGACAGTGTGATATTGCGGACGTAATTACCATCCATTATATCAACGTGATAAAAATCCGCTTTTTTATTCATTGCCGTGATCTGTTCTTTGAACTGCGTTAAATCCATGCACATCAGTGAGGGTGAAAATTTCGCGCTCATAAACCATCTCCGATAATAAACAGTTAGTTAAACATTGCGATAATATGCCCCAGAACGATGCCGACAACGCCAAAGTCTGCATCGCCAAAGGTTGTAGAACCCAGGCCCATGTCTCCCATCATTGGCAAAAGGATGGCCGGCAGGAACGAAATGAGCAGGCCGTGGGCAAATGCCCCCACCACTGCCCCGCGACGTCCGCCAGTGATATTGCCGTAAACGCCAGCCGTTGCCCCGCAGAAGAAATGAGGAACCAGCCCTGGAACGATGACGCTCAAACCGAACAGCGGGCAGAGAAACATGCTGACCAGGCCCGCGACAAAGCTTGCGAGAAACCCGACGATGACGGCATTGGGAGCAAAGGGAAACACCGTCGGGCAGTCGAGCGCCGGCTTCGCATCTTTCACTAATTTGTCTGCAATACCTTTAAACGCTGGCACAATTTCGGCAATCACCATCCGCACACCGGCGAGGATGATATAAACCCCCGCAGCAAAAGTGAGGGACTGAATAATGGCGAAGATAATAAAATTCTGACCGGCACTCAGTGTCTCCTCGACAAAGGTTTTGCCCGCGACGACCACCAACACCAGGAACAGAATCATCATAGTGAGAGAGATGGCCACCGACGAGTCGCGAAGAAAATTGAGTGACTTAGGCACTTTAATTTCTTCAATCGAGGGGCTACCTTTCCCGACGACTTTGCCCACCAGCGCGGAAAGCAGATAACCAATAGAGCCAAAATGGCCGAGAGCCAGATCGTCGGTATTGGTAATTTTACGGGTAAACGGCTGCAAGATCGCCGGAGAGATCACCATCATCGCGCCGAGAATCACCGCCCCGATGGCCACCACCCACCCCCCCGACAATCCCCCGACTGACAAGATCACCGCCAGCATCGCTGCCATATAGAGCGTGTGGTGGCCCGTTAAAAAGATGTACTTTAATGGCGTCAGACGCGCCAGGGCGATATTGATCAACATGCCCAACACCATGATTGTGGCGGTTTCCGTGCCATAATTCTTCTGCGCCAGCGCGGCCATCGCGTCGGTGTTAGGGACCACCCCCTGAATATGAAATGAATGTTCAAACAGCTGGCTAAAAATGGTTAATGTATAGGCAATGATACCGGCGCCTGCCGTTAAAATAACAAAGCCCATGATGGTTTTCAGTGTTCCTGAAATAACATCTGAAATTCCTTTTTTTTGCAACAGCAGACCGATCAGAGAAAACAATCCAACCAGAATTGCCGGTGTCCCTAACACATCATAAATAAGGAAATGAAGCATATTAAACTCCACGGTTCAGAAAGCCGTTGCTTAAATGTGTTCTGCTAAAATCTCTTTGATTTTATTGTTGTCGAGTAAATTACTTAATCCAACAACCTTTGCGGAATGACCAACTAAATGTTCGGCAATATCGTTGGCGCTCAGAATAAGGTCCGCCGTTTCGCTTTTCGCTGACGTCAGGTCGGTATGCGCGACTTCAGCCTCTTTATTCATTTCGGCAAGAATTTTTTTGACATTCATTTCAACGATAAAGCTGCTGCCTAAACCATTGCCGCAGACGATGAGTACTTTTTTCATTCTCTTTTCCTTCAGTCAATAACAGCCTGAATTGCCTTAATATCATCGGCTTTTAACAATCGTTCTAGCTTTTGCTGATCGCTAAAGAGTTCTGCCAGTTCACCGATCATCGTGATATGTTCATTCCCGGAACGAGCGCATAGCATAATAATCACGTATACCGGGTCGTTCTCCGTTGAGCCAAATGATATGCCCTCTTTAATATGAAGGAGCGATAATCCATTCCTCAATGCACCTTGTTCAGGGCGGGCATGGGGCATTGCTAATCCCGGGGCTAATAGATAATAAGGCCCAAGTTCTTCATGGCTTTTCAAAATCGCCTCAATATAGTGCTCTGCCATATACCCCTGCGCCAGCAAAGGTTCTGCTGAGAGTCGAACGGCATTTTTCCAGTTATCTATTGAGTTAATGACATTAATTTTATCCGGGGTTAACCAGTCTCTAATCATATGCACTCCCGAGGGGTCCCATGTGCTGAACTATAAACAGCTAAATAAAATACAACTGTGATACACCTCCCAAAGTTAGCGCTAACAAGTAAAAATGTTAAAAAATGAGTTACCGCTAACACTGGTTATAATGTGCTTTCCCCCTCGCTGTGGTAAGTTATAATGTGTATCAACGATTTACTTTTGTTACTTTTTATTTTTCAAACGGTTGGTGATCCTGGTGAAGAGTCTAGACGCAGACAATAGCCCGAAAGAAAAACGTCGTAAGGGAACTGGGAAGATAACCCTGACCGAAGTGGCTGAGTTTGTCGGCGTGAGCGCCATGACCGTCTCGCGTGCGCTGAGAATGCCTGAAAAAGTCAACCCTGACCTTCGCGACCGTATTGATGCGGCAGTAAGCCAACTCGGCTATGTCCCCAATCTCCAGGCGCGTAATCTGGCGTCGGTCCATTCCGATCTCATTCTGGCCGTCGTCCCCACCTTCTCTTCGCCAGGTTTTTTGCCGGTGTCGGAGGCGTTACAAAAGATCCTGACTGAACGCGGCTATACCATGATGTTTATGGAATCCGGTCATGACGGCCAAAGCGAACAAAAAACGTTTGAAAAAATGCTCGCCTATAACCCGGCAGCGATTATTCAGTTTAATATCGACACCATTGAGAGCTGTACCCAGCTGCTGGCCAACGTAGATGTGCCTATCCTGGAAATTGGCGCGTTAAATACGCAGTCTGTTGGCATGTGCATCGGTGTGGATTACGGTAAGGCTGTGAAACAGATCGTGACCCACCTGGCGGACGCCTCATTAAAAAATATCGCGTTACTGTGTACCCCGGCCAACAATACAATGTTTCGCCAGCTCCTGAGCGGCTGGAATACGGCGATGCTGGCCCTTAACCGTTCTCCGCATCGGGTAGTGACCACTCATTTGCCTTCCACCATTGCCACAGGGGTGAATATTTTCAAGGATATGATGATCACCTGGGGCGATCTGGATGCGCTAATTTGCACATCGGATGAAATGGCGTGTGGATGCATGATGGCCTGCCACAGCGCCGGGATCAAAGTGCCCAATACCGTAGCCATTGCGAGTTTAGGCGGCGGGGTATTATCGACAGTCTGTTCCCCTGCCCTGACAACCGTTGAATTTCACTGGCATGACATTGGGGTGAAGGCCGGGAAAGCGCTTCTCGACCTGCTCAACGATAAACCTTGTGAAAAGTTTATTGAAATTCCGTCAGTACTCAAAGTCCGGGCCAGTACCGCGGTATAACCGCCATCCGTGGCTTGCTCTATCGGCACCCCCCGTTTATCGCTTCAACTCGTCCTGCCACAGCGGGGATGACGCCAGCTGCTGGCATACCGCGTCGATAAATACCCGGGTCTTGGCGGGAACCAGCGTGCCGGGCGGCATCAGGGCATAAACGCTAACCCGCGCCGCGCTGCGCCAGTCGGGCAGCACGCGGACCAGTTCCCCGCACTGTACCGCCTGATTAACCATCCATCCCGGCAGCAGTGCGATCCCGGTTGCGCGAATGACCGCCGTCAGCAGCGCTTCACTGATATTGGTGGTGAGGGGGCCAGATGGCGTCACCTGGATATGCTCCCGACCATTCTCGAGGATCCAGTAGGGCCAGTCCGGATGGTGGGTAAAGCCGAGACACCGATGGGCTGCCAGTTGCTCAGGATGAGTTGGTTCACCGTAGCGTTGCAGATAGGCCGGCGAAGCAATCAGCTGGCTGCGAAACGCCCCCAGCTCGCGCCCGGTTAAGGTACTGTCCCGCAGGTTTCCCAGGCGGATCACCGCATCAAACCCCTCCGCGACAATATCGACTCGTCGATCGAGAAGATGGGCATCAAGGCGAATATCCGGATACGCCTGCAGGAAATCAGGAAACATCGGGGCAATCA
This sequence comes from Klebsiella sp. X1-16S-Nf21, assembly GCF_002837615.1. Taxonomy (NCBI): domain Bacteria; kingdom Pseudomonadati; phylum Pseudomonadota; class Gammaproteobacteria; order Enterobacterales; family Enterobacteriaceae; genus Klebsiella; species Klebsiella sp. X1-16S-Nf21. Next base: position 25,368 of record NZ_PJDK01000015.1, on the reverse strand, counting down.
GCTCCCGGCCAAAGGTCACCGGCAGTGAGACCCGCAACGTTCCCTGTGGGGTGGCAGCGAAGTCGCCTACTTCCCGGCTGGCGGCGCTGAGCTCATCCAGCGCCGTGCGGGCGCGCTGCAAAAACCAGGTCCCGGCTTCAGTCAGCGTTACGCTACGGGTGGTACGCACCAGCAACCGGACACCCAGTTTTTTCTCAAGGTGGCTGACCCGGCGGGAAATCACCGACGCATCCCGCTCCAGCCTGAGGCTGGCCCCGATAAAACTCCCTGCCTCAGCCACACAGACAAACGCCATCAGCTCATCAAAATCATCGAACATGATTCCTGCACCCTGCACATTAATCATTTGCAAATAAGGCTAATTATCAGCGATCTGTTGGTCTATTAACATAGCGGCTCTTCAACCTACAGTGAGAGCAGCCTATGAAAACGTTTTTGAGTATTGGGTCCGGTCCTGGGATGGGAATGGCGACGGCCTCACGGTTTGCCGGTGAGGGATTCCGGGTGGTGCTGTCCTCTCGCAGTAAAAGCAATGTGGCGGCACAGGCCGACCAGCTGAGAGCGGCAGGATTTGCCGCGGAAGGCCGTGTGGCGGACGCCAGCGATATCACCAGTATCGCGGAACTCATTCGTGAGGTAGAGGTGGAAACCGGCGGTGTGGATGTGCTGCATTTCAACGCCGCGGCCATGCATGACGGTAATCTGGAGACCCAGTCGGTGGCAGGCTTCATTCAGGATCTCACCACCAATATTGGCGCGGTATATGCCGCCATCAAAGCGGTCTCGCCGCGGATGGCCGCGCGTGGAGAAGGCGCGATCCTGCTGACTGGCGGGATGTTTGCCACTCAGCCCCACCCGGAGTATCTGACGCTGAGCGTCGGCAAAGCCGGGCTGCTTAACCTGACGCATTGCCTTTTCCCGGTATTGAAAGCGCAAAATATTCATCTTTCCATCGTGACGGTGGGGGCCTACGTCACGCCGGGTTCCGCCGAAGCCCGGGAGATTGCCGATCTGTTCTGGCAGCAATACCGCCAGCCATCCGCGCAATGGACAGCGGAAGCGTTTTATCCCGTCCCACACCATCAGTAACCTTCCCCGGCCGTCGCCTGGCGTCCGGGAGCCATCGCCCGGACGTGCGGAAGAAACGTCATCCATCGCTTGCTTTCCCTGTCACCTCGGATCAGGATACGACGATATTCATGGAGGCTATGTGATGAAATATTTTATCGGTATGGCGGTGACGTTATTGTTGAGCACGCCGGTGCTGGCGGCGGGCGAGCTTGAGATTAACCAGTCTCCCCTGACGCTGGTGTTGAGCGATCAGAATCAGGCACGGGTCTCTTCCTGTGCCGATTTCATTGCGCTGCGTAAAGCGGGAGAGACCGTCGATGCGCTGCCCGGGCTTTCCGACCCGGATGGCCGTGCGGCGGAAGCGGCGTTATTCTCCTGCTGGCTACAGGCCTACACCATCGATCATACGTTATTCCCCTCTGCCGCGCCGAAACCAACCCTGGCTGAGGTGGTTCAGCACTTTCCTGCCAGCGCGGCGTTTATCGTCAGCGATGACGAAAACCAGGACGTCGCCAAAAACTATGTGGGGAAAACCATCGCCGACTATACCCCGGACCTGAAAGCCAGGGACGATCGTCTGGAATCAGCGGCCAGCGCCAGCGGTTATGTGCTGGATGAGTATTATGCGTTTACCGATAAGCAAGGGCATCAGCTCAACATTGTCGCTCTGGTGGGCTACGCCATCGGCGGTACGGCAAGCGTGAAAAGCTACTATCGCATCGATGACACGCACGCCCGCGTCTGGAGCGTCACCCTGCTCGATGAGAACAGCCCGTTATAAGCGAGGGTTCCCTCTGCGGCGCTACCGCAGAGGATGTTCCGTTTACCTGGCCAGCCACTGACGCCAGCCGCCCCAGGCGGTGATCTCCGTGGCCTCCCCCAGCCCGGCGGCTTCGCAAATAAAGCCCGTCACCCATCGGCCGTCGGCCAGCTCAACCTGTCCCAGCCCCAGCGGCGCGGGAATAGCGGCCAGCAGCGACCCCACCTCGGCGCTGGGTATCTCCCAGACTTCCACCGCTATCGCCGCGCCGTCGCGCTCGTCACGCACCATCGCCGGGCGCTTGCCATCCGCGAGAGCGTACAAACGATAGCGTGGCGCGCTGTGGGTCTCCTGCAGCAACCGACCGCCCCGCGCCAGCAATTGACCGTTTAAGGGCAGACCGGCCAGATGCGCACCGCATACCGCCAGTGCCATCCGGTCATGGCCTGCGGAATGCGCAGGCGGCGGGCTCTCCAGCCGCGCGCCGCCTGCCAGCGGCAGCCGCTCCGCGCGCTGGAAGGCGTCGGCCAGGCTCAGCAAATACTGATCGGTAAACGCCCGGCCAAACAGCGTGACGCCGGAGGGCAATCCGTCAGGCATAAACCCGCACGGCACACTCACCGCCGCATAGTCCAGCAGGTTCATAAAGTTGGTGTAGTAGCCCAGATCGGCGTTGCGGGCGATCGGCTCCGCCGCCAGCTCGTCGAGCGTCACCGGGCGCGGAAAGGTTGGCGTCAGCACGCAGTCCAGCGTATCAAGGATGGCATCGCACTGCGCTTTATACCCCTGCAACTGATACATCGCCTTAAAGGTCGCCGTCGCGTCGATAGCAGGCGCTTTCGCCAGCACGTCGCGAATCACCGACAGCACGGCATCCGGCTGCTGCTCAATCAGCGGTCCGGCCACCGCATAGCGTTCAGCAACCCACGGTCCGTCATACAGCAGGCGGGCGGCGGCCAGAAATGGCGCGAAATCGATCGCTACCGGCACGCCGCCGAGCGCCGTCAGCCGCTGCACGGCCTGGGCGAACAGCGCTTCGCTGGCGCGGCAACCGAGGAAGTTCAGCGTCTGCGGAACGCCAAAGCGAAACCCGGCGGACGGCCTGCCAAAGGCCTGCCGGCTGTTCCACTGGGGATTGCGACGGCTGTAGCTATCCTGCGGATCGGTCCGGGCAACCAGCGCCAGCAGTTGGCTGGCCTCGTCGGCGGTAGCGCTGAAAAAGGTCACACAGTCCAGCGTGCGACAGGCAGGGACGACCCCGGCGGTGGAGATCACCCCTTTCGTCGCTTTCAGCCCCACCAGGTTATTCAGCCCGGCCGGAACGCGACCGCTGCCGGCGGTGTCGGTCCCCAGCGCGAAGCTGGCGACACCCAGGGCTACCGCCAGCGCGGAGCCGGCGCTGGAGCCACCGGAGGGGTAAGCCGGGTGGTACGCGTTGCGGCAACGTCCGTACGGCGAACGGGTTCCGTTCAGGCCGGTGGCAAACTGGTCGAGATTGGTTTTGCCCACCGGCACGGCTCCCAGCGCAATCAGCTGCGCGACAATGGTCGCGCTTTGCGTCGGCCGGTATGCAAACGCCGGGCAGGCAGCGGTCGTGACGATCTCCGCAAGGTCAATATTGTCTTTGATCGCGAACGGCACGCCGTACAGCGGAAGCGTCTCTGGCGAATGGCCTTCCAGCGCCGCGAGAAACGGCGCCTGCTCCGCTTCGCTCAGGAGATGGATAAACAGATTAAATTCGGGATTCAGCGTTTCCGCCCGCTGGCGGATCTCCGCCAACAGCGCCCGCGGCGTGGTGTTGCCGTTACGATAGTTCGCCGCCAGGGTCGCCAGGCGTAAATCAAACGTCTGCTGCATCATGCCTTCTCCTCAATAATCACTGCCACCCGTTGCCCGGCACGCACCGCGCTGCCTGGCTGCACATTGACCTGCTGAACCCTGCCATCGCACGGCGCCAGCAACGGGATCTCCATTTTCATCGACTCAAGCACCACCAGCACATCGCCGGCGCGCACCAGACGACCAGCCTCGGTCTGTACCTGCCACAAATTACCGGATACCGGGCTTTCCACCCCCTGCTCGCCCGGTTGCAGCGGCGCATCGCCCGCTTCTTCTGCGGCGCTCTCCTGGCTGTCGAAATGGGCCTGGCCGCTGGCGATCCAGCGATCGCGTTCGGCGTTAAACGCCCGCTGCTGATGGTCGCGAAACGCGTCAATGCTCTGCGCCTCGCGAGCGAGAAATTGCTGGTATTCCGCCAGCCGCAGCGTGCTGTGTTCGATGCGCAGCGGATAGCGACCGAGCGGGAAATCGCGGCGAATCTCCAGCAGTTCATCGGCCGAAACCGGATAGAAACGCAGCTGATCGAAAAAGCGCAGCAGCCACGGCTTGCCGGCAAAATCGGCCACCTCGTGATAGCGATTCCACATCTGCAGAGTGCGGCCGACAAACTGATAGCCGCCCGGGCCTTCCATGCCGTAGACGCACAGATACGCCCCGCCGATGCCCACCGAGTTTTCCGCCGTCCAGGTTCGCGCCGGGTTGTACTTGGTGGTGACCAGCCGATGCCGCGGATCAAGGGGCGTGGCCACCGGCGCGCCGAGATAGACATCGCCGAGGCCCATCACCAGATAGCTGGCGTCAAACACCGTGTTCCATACGGCCTGTTCATCCGGCAGATCGTTTATCCGGCGAATAAACTCGAGGTTGCTTGGGCACCACGGGGCGTCCGGGCGGACGGTGGTCATATATTTGTCGATCGCCTTGCGGCAGGCCGGATCGTCCCAGGAGAGCGGGAGATGCACGACCCGCGTTGGAACCTGCAGATCATCGCTCATGCAGACCGTGGCCCACTCCCCGCTGACCCACGCCAGCAGGGTCTCCAGCGCCAGCGTTTCCGGCTGGAAATGCAGCTGCAGCGAGCGGATCCCCGGCGTGATATCGATGATCCCTTCCCGGGCTTGCCCTTCAAGGGCCTGCATCAGGGCATGGATGCGAAAGCGCAGCACCAGATCCAGCTCCGCCTCACCGGCCTCCAGCAGCAGATGGGTATCACCGGAGAGGCGCGCCACCAGGCGTTTGTCGGCGTCACCGCAGGTCATCACCACCGGCGAGGTGAGCGGCACAGGCTGCCAGGCAACGTCCTGCGCCTGCAGGGTCGCCAGCTCCGCGCGACGACCTGCCGCCAGCCGCCGGGCGGTGGGGACGTCCACCGCCACAAAGCGCACTTTATCCCCCGCCTTAAGCTGGCCCAGTTGCCAGAGATCGGCTTCGATAACCGTGACCGGGCAGACGAAGCCTCCGAGGCTTGGGCCGTCCGGCCCGAGGATCACCGGCATATCGCCGGTAAAATCCACGGCCCCCACGGCATAGGGGTTGTCATGAATATTCGACGGATGCAGCCCGGCTTCGCCGCCGCTGTCACGGGTCCAGACCGGCTTAGGCCCGATCAGGCGCACGCCGGTGCGGCTGGAGTTAAAATGCACTTCCCAGTCGGTGGCAAAAAAGGTCGCCATATACGCCGGGGCAAAGAACTCCGGCGCGCCGTGGGGACCATAAATCACCCGCAGCGTACGGACGTCCGTCAGCGCGGTGCGCAGCCCTGCGGGAAGCGCCGCGCCTTCCCCTGTCTCAACCAAAGGCGCAAGATGCAGCACGTCGCCAGCGCGTAGCGCCCGTCCGCCGTGGCCGCCAAACTGGCCGAGGGTAAAGGTGCTTTTACTGCCCAAATAATCCGGTACCTGAATACCGCCGCGCAGGCAGAGATAGCTTCTGACGCCTGGTCCGTTTATTGCCCCCAGCCTGAGGGTCGCCCCCGCCGGAATAGTGAATACGCAGTTCATGTCCTGCCCGGCGCCATCGAGCGTGACGGTGAGCGGCGCGCCGCAGATCACCGCCTGTACGGCGGTATTGAATTTCAGGGTGGGTCCGCTAAGGGTGATCTCCAGCGCGGCGTCGCCCTCGGCATTGCCCAGCAGACGGTTGCCCAGGCGCAGCGCCCGGTCATCCATTGGGCCCGAGGGCGGGACGCCCACCGCCCAGTACCCCAGACGTCCCGGATAGTCCTGGACGCTGGTCTGGGTGCCGGCGCTCAGAACCTCCACGGTATCGGCCCGGTAGCGCAATTGCTCCAGGCAGCGGGTCCAGGGTTCTCCGGCGGTAAACGGTGCAAAGCCGAGGATCTGCTGCAGGTATAAGCAGTTGGTTTCGACGCCATACAGGCGGGTCTCCGCCAGGGCCTGCGCCAGGCCGGCGATTGCCTCATCGCGGCTGGGGCGCCAGACGATAGCTTTCGCCAGCAAGGGGTCGAAAAACGGCGGCACTTCACATCCGGCTTCCACCCAGCGGTCGATGCGCAGCGTGGCGCCGTCCGCCGGCGGAAACCAGACGTCGGTTAACAGTCCAGGCGAAGGCTGAAACTGGCGGCCAGGATCTTCGGCGTAAATTCGCGCCTGAATGGCATGGCCCCGGGGCTGTAGCCCGGCGGCCAGCTCGCTCAGCGGCGGTAAATCCCCTGCGGCCAGGGCGATCATCCAGCGTACCAGATCCACGCCCCACACCTGCTCCGTCACGCCGTGCTCCACCTGCAGGCGGGTATTGACCTCAAGGAAATAGAAGCGCTGCGCCGCGCTGTCGTAGACAAACTCCACCGTCCCGGCGCTTCGGTAGTTCACCGCTTTCCCGAGAGCAATGGCCGCGCTACACAGCGCCTGCGCCATCCCTTCCGGCAGATTCGGCGCCGGGGTCTCTTCAATCACTTTCTGGTTACGCCGCTGCAGCGAGCAGTCGCGCACGCCGAGGGCGATAACCTCCCCCTCACCGTCGCCGAAGATCTGCACCTCCAGGTGACGGGCGCGTTCGATATATTTTTCGAGAAACACCCCGGCGTCGCTGAAGTTGTTTTGCCCCAGTCGCTGCACCGTGGCAAACGCCTCGCTCAGTTCGCGGGCGTCGCGGCAGACGCGCATGCCAATTCCCCCGCCGCCCGCCGTACTCTTGAGCATCACCGGGTAGCCCACCGCCTCGGCCGCCCGGCAGGCTTCCTCGCTGTCGGCCAGCAGTTCACTGCCTTCCAGCAGTGGCACGCCCTCCGCTTTCGCCAGCGCGCGAGCGGTATGTTTCAGGCCAAAGGTACGCAGCTGTTGCGGGGTCGGGCCAACAAACGCCAGTCCCGCCGCCTCACAGGCTTCGGCGAAGGCGGCGTTTTCCGACAGAAAGCCGTAGCCGGGATGGATAGCGCGGGCGCCGCTCTGCAGCGCGGCGGCAATGATCTTCTCTACCACCAGATAAGTTTGCGCTGCCGGGCCCTCGCCAAGGCTGAGCGCTTCATCCGCTTCGCGGACGTGCAGACTGCTCAGGTCGGCTTCGGCGTAAACGGCAACCCCCTTCACCTGCATGGCGCGCAGGGTACGTAAAATGCGGCAGGCTATCGCCCCGCGGTTGGCAATCAGTAAGGTATCAAACATAAGCGGAACTCACAGCGTAGCGGGTCGTCCCGCAACAATTCGTCTTTCCCTGAGGTCGTCCCCGGGGGAACCGGCGCTTAAACGTGGCGCGTCGGCGTGTGATTCAGGCGGTCGGCGCGAACGGCGAACAGCCGAAAGGCCAGCAAACGCCAGCGCTGCCAGCGGGTCAGTTCCATACCAGCACCTCGGCGGGGGTCGGGTTCCAGCCATTGCAGGGATTGTTGAGCTGCGGACAGTTGGAGATCAGCACCATGGCGTTACACTCCGCGCGCAGTTCAACGTATTTTCCTGCCGCCGAGATGCCGTCCGCAAAGGTCAGACCGCCCTCCGGCGTCACCGGCACGTTCATAAAGAAGTTAATGTTGGCGCCGATATCGCGCTTATGCAGGCGGCCATCGTGCAGACAGGCGCAGAGAAAATTGTCCCGGCAGCTGTGCATATAGCGCTTGTCGAGGGCGTAGCGCACGGTGTTGCTCTCCTGGGCGCAAGCGCCGCCGAGGGTATCGTGCCGCCCGCAGGTATCGGCCACGATGGTCATCAGCGGATGGCCGAGGTTGGAATAGAGCACGCTGCCGGCGGTCAGGTAGGCGTTCCCCTGGCGACGCAGCGTGCGCTGCGCATCGTAGCGCTCGCGCGGGTTGTCGGCGTTGTAAAACAGGGTATCAATCGCCTGATTGCCTTCGAGATCAAGCAGGCGCAGGGTTTGCCCTTTTTTAACCTCAAACAGCCAGGGTTCCCCGGCCGGGATCACATGGCGATAGACGGCCTCTTCCGGGCGTCGGTTACTGGTGATAACGGTCATGAACGCCTCCTTACAGGGCAAAAAGTTGGGTATTACGGAACGCGCGCTGATTCTCATCGCGAGTCAGGAGCGCCTGGATGGCCGCGTCCTCATCGTCGGCCTGATACCAGCTCAACTGCACCGGACGGGGGGCATATTCTGTGGCCGGATCCTGGGGATGCGGCAGCGCGGTGAGCACCAGCAGGACGTCCATCGGGGCAAACAGCTCAACGTAATCCCCGGCGCGACTGTTGCCGGCAACAAACTGGAAACGGCCCTCGTCATCGACGGTGACTTTGCTGAAGAAGTTGACCACCATCAGCAGATCTTCCAGGCCGAGATCCCATTTACCCATCTCCACCAGCAGGTTATCGACGCCGTTGCGGTAGAAGCCATTACGTAATTCCTGGTAGCGTCCGGCGCCATATTTGTCGTGTGTCTCTTCGGCGTTAAGGACCCCGCCGAACGGATCGTGCCAGCCGCAGCTGTCGGCGACGATCCCGGCCAGCACCCGGCCCATATCGGAGTAGAAACAGTGTCCGGCGGTCAGGCGCGCGGTATGCTGGCCCTTGAGGGTATCCGGCAGGTTCAGGCGCTCACTTTTCTCATGGGGGTTGAGCATCATCATGCTGACGTTCGCCCCGCCGTCGATATCGGTCAGGCGCAGGATCTGCCCTTTGCGCAAAATCAGCGAGGTATGCGCCCCGCCGGGAAGCCGCTCTTCGCGCAGGCTGGGAGTGGCGTGAAAAGGTACGGTCATCAATTTATCTCCTTAATGCGTAAACGTTGGTGTCACTACCGGTGGCCAGCTGCGCCATCCGCGCCTCATTGAGCGGGATATCGTAGGTAATGCGCGCTCCCCAGGCGTTAGGCGCCTGCGGATCGATGCGCACTTTGTCGAACACCAGCAGCCGGGTGCCCAGGTTGAAGCCTTCGGCCAGATCGTGGGTGACCATAAACACCGTCATGCGCGTTTCGCTCCACAGCTGGAGCAGCAGCGCATGCATATCTTTGCGAATGCCGGGATCCAGCGCGCCGAAGGGCTCATCGAGCAGCAGCACCCGCGGCTGCATCACGAACGCCTGGGCGATGGCCAGCCGCTGTTGCATCCCCCCGGACAACTGCGCCGGATATTTATCCAGAGCGTGCCCCAGCCCCACTTTCTCCAGCATGTGCTGGGCCTGTTGCCGGGCCTCGCGTTTTCTGCCGCCAAACAGGCGCCCCAGCAGCGGGGACGCCGGCAGCTCCAGGCCGATGGCGACGTTATCCAGCACGTTGAGATGCGGAAACACCGAATAGCGCTGGAAGACCACGCCGCGGCTGCGATCCGGCTCCGCCGCCAGCGGCTGGCCATCGAGCAGGATGTCGCCACGGGTCGGTTTTTCCTGACCGAGCAGCAGGCGTAAAAAGGTCGATTTACCACAACCGGACGCGCCGACCATCGAGCAAAACTCGCCCTCTTTCACCTGCAGATTGATGCGCTCCAGCACCACGTGATCGCCGTACTCCTGCCAGATGTTTTTGATGTTGATAAAACTCATCCCCGGCCTCCTTCCGCCCACGGGAAACAGGCTTTGTGCAGCTGGCGCAGCGCCAGATCCATCAGCCATGCCAGCAAGGTGATCCAGATGACATAGGGAATAATCACGTCCATCGCCATATAGCGCCGCACCAGGAAAATGCGGTACCCCAGTCCGGCGGTAGCGGAGATGGCCTCGGCGGAGATCAAGAACAGCCATGCTGAGCCCAGCAGCAGGCGCAGAGAGGTGATCAGCCGCGACAGCAGCTGGGGAAGCACCACCCGCAGCACCAGGGTCCAGCTATTGGCGCCGAGGGTCTGCGCCTTAATAAACAGCTCCGCTGGGATCTCCTTCGCCCGCTGCTCCAGGTCGCGCGCCAGCATTGGCGTAATGCCGATGACGATCAGCATCACTTTCGACAGCTCATCGAGGCCGAAGACGATAAACAGCACCGGCAGGATCGCCAGCGGCGGGATCATTGACACCACCGTCAACAGCGGCGACAGCGCCGCGCGGTACATCGGGAAGACGCCGGCGGCGATGCCGATACCGAGGCCGATCAGCGACGAGACGGCCAGGCCCGTCAACAGACGGCTCAGGCTGATCAGCGTATCGGCCCACAGCAGATACTCACCGCTGCGTTTGTCCGGGGTGAACGCCATCCGGTCAATGGCTGCCACCATCTGCGACAGGCCTGGCAGCAACTTGTCCTGCGGATTGGCTTCCAGCCGCACCGCCGATCCAATAAACCAGGCGGCGATCAGCACGACAAAAGGCAGCAGCATCAGCGTCAGGCGCATCCCCTTTTGGGGATAACGGTTAATGTGGCGCATGGCGTGGTCTCCCGGCGATAATCATTACAGCTGGCCCGCGGCGGCCAGCTTCAGGTAGCTGTCGTCAAAGCGCAGTTTGCGGTTGGCGGCATCGCCGAGGGTGACATTTCCCGGGAAGGTCATACCGATAAAGTCCGCGCTCTGCGCCCCTTCACCCAGCAGGCCTTTATCGAACGAGAACTGCGCCACTCGCTGCATCGTTTTCGCCAGATCCGGCGAGGAGATAAACGCCAGGGTGTCGGCAGGCGTCCAGAACAGATGGGTTGTTTTCAGCTGTGCCTGGTAGCCGGCAAGATCGGTGCCGGAGTCGGCGGCCATGGCGCTCAACGCCTGGCTATCCCCGGCCTTCATTTTGGCCATCATTTCAAACCAGGCGCCGGTCAGGGCTTTGCCCAGCGCGGGGTTATCTTTCAGGGTCTGGGTATTCACCACCATCATGTCGATAAGCTCGCCCGGCACCTGCGAGGAGCTAAACACTTCGCTGGTTTGTGGGGTCTTTTTGATAACCGACAGCTGTGGATTCCAGGCCACCGCCGCCCGCACGCCGCTGGTGCCGAAGGCCGAGACGATATCGGCATCGGAGGTATTCACCACCTTGACGTCTTTTTCCTGCAGCCCGGCTTTTTCCAGGCCGCGCACCAGCAGATAGTGGGATACCGACAGCTCCGGGAGATACACCGACATCCCTTTCAGGTCGCTGAGCTTTTTATCCGCCCCTTTCAGGACCACCCCGTCGTTACCGTCGGAGTAGCTGCCGGTGATCAGCGCTGTGCTGTCGACACCGCCCGCCGCCGGGATCGTCAACGCGTCCATGTTGGTCATCGTGCAGCCGTCAAACTGCCCGGCGGTGTACTGGTTGATGGATTCGATGTAATCGTTGAGCTGGACGATATTGATCTTGATGCCGTATTTGCTGGCCCATTTATCAATGATCTTTTCGTTACTGATGGTTCCCCAGGGCATCCAGCCGGCGTAGATGGTCCAGCAGACGTTGAACTCTTTTTTGACGGCGGCAAACGACGGGACGCTGGTCAGCAGCGTCAGCGACAGGACAAGTGAGCGGAGGAGCGGCGATGTTTTCATGGTGGACCTCTGGTTAGCACGAGAAACGGAGCAGCGCGACACCCAACGGTGCTGCTGTCTCCCGGGCTTTTATCCCGCCGTGTAACCTCGCCGAGGTCGCCAGCTCTCGGACCAGACGTTCACCGCGGTGAACCGGAACCCTAGCCAGCTATTGTGTGATCTGAATTGTCTGTTGCGCTGCTTTCTGCCAATGTTCTTGCAAGCACCATGCCAGGAGCCAGAGGCCGCTCACCGCCGCGTTTCGCCGCCAGCGGACGCATCGATTCCCAAAAATGGGGAGTGATGTTGGGGCATTGCATGGCTTTGGTGCAGGAAAACGCAGAGCGCATGCGCCGACATTCTGTGAATTTGCCACGAACATTTCCCACGCACCGCGATGACCCATTTGCACCGCCTCAGTGCCGCCCATTCACCATGTCGCATCCCGTCAGTTACCACCTCATTACATTAACCTGCTGAATATAAATGATTATTTTATATGGCACGTTTAATGCTGTGCGCTTGTATACCGCGATGTGGACAAGATCGTATGCCGTATGGCCACAACACGTCGTCACTCTGCGGTCGCCACCTTCCCCTTTCCGTGAGGCATCCAGGGTGGATGCGTTTCACGGAAGCCTGCTTACTGAAAACGGAGAACAACATGACGACACTCAGTGAACCGTTGGTTACCCCGAAATATGGCAAATGGCGCCAGCTGGTGCTGGGTTTGATCTGTATGGCCGCCATTTCCAGTCCGCAATATGTCTGGACGCTGCTGACAAAACCCCTGGCCGCCAAACTGGGCGTGGGTTTGCCAGAATTGCAGGTCACCTTCTCGCTGCTGATCATCCTGCAGACCTTCTTTTCCCCTTTTCAGGGGCGGTTAGTGGAAAAGTTTGGCCCACGGCGGCTGATCGCTATTGGCACGGTGATGGCGGGAATGAGCTGGGTGCTTTCCGCGCAGGTGAATGGCCTGGCAACGCTCTGGCTGGTTTATGGCTGCATGGGCGGCCTCGGGACCGGGATCGTCTACATCGGCGTTGTCGGCCTGATGGTCAAATGGTTCCCACAGCAGCGGGGATTTGCCGCCGGCTCGGTGGCGGCGGGCTACGGGATGGGGGCCATCATAACCACCTTCCCCATCTCCCTGTCGCTGACCACTAACGGCCTTGAACACACGATGACGACTTTCGGGATCCTTTTCGCCCTCGTCGGCTTCCTCGCCAGTCAGGGGCTGAAGCTGCCGCCGCCCGCTGTCTCCCAGCCCGTCAGTCAGACGGTGGCGCAGAGCAGCAGATCGTTTACTTCCCGGGAAATGCTGCGCCAGCCGCTGTTCTGGCTGATGTTCGCCATGATGGCGATGATGTCGACTTCCGGGCTGATGGTCACGTCGCAGATGGCGGTGTTCGCCGAGGATTTCGGCATTAGCCAGGCGGTGGTGTTTGGCATGGCGGCGCTGCCGCTGGCGTTAACGATAGACCGCTTCACCAACGGCTTAACCCGGCCGCTGTTTGGCTTTATTTCCGACCGCTTCGGCCGCGAGCAAACCATGTTTATCGCCTTTGCGCTGGAAGGCGTGGCGATGATGCTCTGGCTGGCGTGCCGGGAAGATCCGCTGCTGTTTGTCCTGCTCTCCGGGGTGGTGTTCTTTGGCTGGGGGGAGATCTTCTCTCTCTTCCCGTCGACACTCACCGATACGTTCGGCAGCGAGCATGCCGCCACCAACTATGGCTGGCTGTATATTTCTCAGGGCATCGGGTCAATCTTCGGCGGCCCGCTGGCGGCACTGCTCTATCAGTACACCCACGGCTGGCATGTAGTCTTCAGCTGCGCGATTGGCCTTGATTTTGTCACCGCCGCCCTCGCGCTGTGGGTGCTAAAACCGTGGCGCGCGCGCTTTATCCGCCAGCACAGCTAACTGCAGCGCTGACAGAAGTGACGGCTCGCCCGTCACTTCACGGATATTCGCTGCGCAGCAGCGCGTACAGGTACTCATCGCCCCACTCGCCTTTAAAAAAGATATTCTGCCGGTAATGCGCCTCGCGACGAAAGCCCAGCCCTTCAAGGAGTTTGATCGCGCCGGAATTGCGGGTGTCTACCACGGCTATCAGCCGGTGATGGGCTAACTGTTCAAAGAGTAAGGCCATCACCGCCTGAATGGCTTCCCGGGCATACCCCTGATGCTGATACGCCGGGGAAAAGGTCATCCCCAGCTCGGCCTGTCTGCCTTGATCGAAAAAGTGGATCCCCACATCCCCCGCCAGCGCACCGTTGGCCTGGATCTCTACGGCAAGCTGGAACCAGCTCTCATCCTCAGCAAAGGCCAGCGAACGCTGTTGTTCATAGAAGGCTGTCGCCTCTGTCATACCATAGTGGGTCCAGCTCTGAAAACGGGCCACCTCCGGCAGGTTGCGATAATGGCTGAAAGACGGCAGATCTTCCGTTCTGAACCGGCGCAGCAGCAGCCGGGGCGTGGTCAGGGGTAACATCATCTCTTCTCTTCTTCTTAATGAGACAGGCAATCGCGGGGCCATCTTAACCTGCTAGCCTCAACCCAGCCATCGCACTTCCTTGTCAATTTAATATAAAGTTAAATTTCGATATTAAAATTTCACAAACCGATAAAACATTACAATAACAAATACGAAAAAAAGGGGAACAAGCCAGAGAGGCGTCTTTGGAAAAAAGAGCCCTTGCGCCACGGCGAAGAGGATGGTCAATACAGCTGGGCCATAATATGATATTAAGGACCTGAATATTCTTCGCAGCAATCTTTTAATAAGATTCATCATAGTTATCGGATCATCCTGGTAATGATGTCTGTAATACCCTCATTCGATGCCTGTCCTGCTGTAACCGTCTCAGACTTCAGAAATAATGGCTATCAGAAAGTACATCATTCACAGCTTATGTGTATAAAGGTCCGAATAATACGCCGGTTCGGAAACATAAGGACATGACTTGTGCATGTCTACGCAATCTTGTTTTGTTGAGGGAACCGACGCCGCTTAAACCGCGGCTGATTTACTTTTTGCCCGTCTGGCGGCAAGATCCGGCATAATGCACCGCTGTCGCAGGACGGCCGTGTCACCGGCAGTCGTGACAGCGAATATTCGACAGGAAAACGCATGAAGCCAAAACAAGCGGACATTCTCCGCCACGCCAGCGCGCTGTTTAATCGCGAAGGATATCAGTCGCCCAGCATCGAGCGGATTGCTGAACATGCCGGCATCTCCAAAATGACCTTCTACCGCTATTACGCCGATAAAGAGGCGCTCATTCTGGCTATCCTCAAGCAGAAAGAGAGCGAATTTATGCAGGATTTGGCGCAGATCACGGCGGATAAAGCCACCGCGCGGGAAAAGCTGTTTGCCGTGTTCGACTACTACCATCGCTGGTTTACCTGCGACACATTCCACGGCTGCATGTTTACCCGCGCGCTGTTTGAATATGGCGCGTCATCGCCGGCGATCCGGGAGCAGTGCTCCCGGTTCAAGTCGCTCCTCTGGCAGTTCTTCCGCGATATCCTCCTGCAGGTGTTAAAACCGGAACCCGCCGAGCGGGTCGCCATGATGATGGTGATGCTCATCGATGGCGCCATCGCCGCCCAGCAGGCCGAGTCCGCCGAATGCAGGGAGATCCCACCGGGGATCACCGCCTGGAGCGCAGCCAAAGCGCTTATTTACTCAGAAGGCGGAACGCTGTGAGATAATGCGCTGCCGTCCAGCGACTGCAGGGCCGCCAGCAGGCAATCATAGTAATCGTTGCAGGTTTGCAGGCGCAGCGCGGCGCCAAAGTAGACCTCCTCCATCGCCGCCGGATGTTTTTTGCCAATCGGCACAATCACATTGTTCAGCCAGCCGTCCGCATGACCGATATCGACGGTGATATGTTCGGCATAGTAATGCACGTCGCGATCGGAAAGCCCAATCCGCCGACAGCCCACCACCAGTTTTTCATACTGCGGTGGGTCG
The DNA here is from genome assembly GCF_002837615.1 of Klebsiella sp. X1-16S-Nf21. Lineage (NCBI taxonomy): Bacteria > Pseudomonadati > Pseudomonadota > Gammaproteobacteria > Enterobacterales > Enterobacteriaceae > Klebsiella > Klebsiella sp. X1-16S-Nf21. Next base: position 9,902 of record NZ_PJDK01000015.1, on the reverse strand, counting down.
AGCAGCTCGGTCATCGCCATGACCCCCAGCGATTTGTAATAATGCTGACGGTTTACGCCGCCCAGCATAAAGGCGTTATACCCGGCCAGACCCTGCCACTCGTACAAATGGGCAAAATGATTGTCCGGCAACGCGATATTCCGCCGCTTCAGTAAATCCTTATACAAATTGACGTGGGTGATCTCAGTGCTGCCCTGACCTATCTCATCCCACAGATTTTGCGCAATCTCCGCGCGGGTTTCCGGCAGCGAACCGACCAACCCCATCGCCACAAGATCGAAGAACAGCAGATTCAGCGCGCTGTCGCTTTTGAAGAAATAGTCGATCTGCGCCGCGGAGGCCTCGCTGGCAAGGAAATCGAACAGCGGATGATGAGACGCCGGGTGCTGCTGGCATAAGGCGCGCAGCTCGTCGACGATATTGCCGGCGTTAAGCACCGGTCTCTGGCGATGGAAACGTTTGCTTTCCGCCCGCAGCCACTCAGACTCAATGTAGTTTCTGATCCCGGAGAGCAGCGGATGAAACTGATTAGCTGCCGCTGGCGAAAGCGGGTCGGCAAGCCAGGACTGATAGAGGATGAACAGCGCATGGTGAGCCCGCTTTTTGGCCTGTGGATCGTCAGCGGAGAAGGCGCGGATGCAGGTATTCTCAGTCAGATGCCAGGCTCTGTCGGCCACCAGCGGGTTGGCCGTCAGCTTCAGCGACAGCGCGTTGCTGTGCAGAAGCTGGTCAATTAACTCATCCAGTGCCAGCCTGGCCATCACCGCGGTCTGGTCACTACCAATGACCCCATTTTCTGTGTTACGCATGGATTTGTCCCTGTTAAATGCATGGCAAATATACGGTATAGTACCGTTCGCAACGCGGCAACGAAAATTTAGGAATAACAAATATCATATTGTAAAATAACTACTTTTAATAAATAAAACAAAAGACCCCTATAAAAATATTGATATTATAAAATTATTAAAGTTACCATCTAGTACAGTGATAAGCGACGCAAGGAATCAGCATGCCCTATCTGTTACTGACGCTGGCCGCCCTGTTCTGGGGGGGAAATTACGTGGTCGGTCACGTGCTGGTCCAGGGCGTGGATCCGATCCTGATGACCGAAGCGCGATGGGCGTTGACGGCGCTGCTGCTGGGCCTGCTCTACCGCCGGCAGATCGCCGCCAGCCGCCACCTGCTGCGGGAAAATGCGCCGGCGGTGCTGGTGCTAACGCTCTGTGGCCAGGCCAGCTTCCCGCTCACGCTCTATATTGGCCTGCAAACCACCTCCGCCCTCAACGCCGCCATCTATATGTCCGCCACGCCAAGCATGGTGCTGCTGATTAACCGGCTGATTTTTCGTGACCCGGTTTCGGCCCGCAACTGGCTGGGGGTCATCTTCAGCACCCTTGGCGTGATGATCCTGTTATTCCAGGGAAACCCACTGCATGCCACCTCGCTGCATCGCTTTTCCGTCGGCGATCTGTGGGCCATGGGGTCGGCGCTGAGCTGGGCGCTCTACTGCTCGCTATTACGTCTGAAGGACCGCCGGATCCCGGCGAATGGCTTTGTCGCCGTCAGCTCGCTGCTCGGCGCCCTGATCCTGCTGCCCATCGTCATCTTCTGGCTGATGCGCCACCCGGCGCAGGACTGGGCCGCCTGGCGCGAGCCGTTTTTCCTCAGCGGCCTGGCGTATCTGGTGATTTTCCCGTCGTGGCTGGCCTATCTGTTCTGGAACAAAGGTATCGCCGCGATTGGCGCCACCCGGGGAGAAATTTACACCCATATCATCCCGCTCTCCGGCGGAGTGTTGAGCATCCTCTTCCTGCATACCCAGCCGCATGCCTGGCATCTGTTCAGCGCCCTGTTTATCATGGTGGGGATTGGGATCTGCTCGCTGGAGAAACGCCAGGCGGCGGCAATTCGTCTGCGCGGCTAACGTACGCTGCCGGGCGCCTGACGACGCCCGGTAGCAGAAGTTAACGGCTGGTGGAGAGCGGCTGGCGATGTCCCGCTCCTGCGGGCTGGATCACCCGTCCCTCGCGACCAAAGAAGGTCAGGACGGTAATGACAATCGCCACCGTACCGGCCACCAGGGCCATCGCCAGACCATAGTTATGCCCATGATGTTGAGCAATGGAGGCCTGCAGCGTGGCGTTCACCGAAGCCAGCAGATTACCCAGCTGATAGACGAAGCCAGGCAGCACAGCCCGGGTGTTGGCCGGGACCAGTTCATTGAGCCAGGTGGGGATCACTCCCCAGGCCCCCTGCACCATAAACTGCATCAGAAACGCCCCCGCCCCCAGCGCCAGCGAGCCGCTGGCGAAAGCCCACAGTGGAATGACCGGCAGCGCCAGCAGGGCGGCGATCATAATCGCTTTGCGTCGGCCAATCTTCTCCGACAGCGAACCGAAGAACACTCCACCCATAATCGAGGCGATGTTGTAGCAGACCGCGATGATGCTGACCGTTTTAGGCTCGAAGCCGTGCTGGACTTTCAAAAAGACCGGATAGAGATCCTGCGTCCCGTGGGAGAAAAAGTTGAAGGCCGCCATCAGCACCACCAGGTACAGGCACAGCTTCCAGTGACTACGCAGTACCGGCAGCAGCGCCGTGCTCGCTTTACTTTGCCGGGCCGCCAGCCAAACCGGGGACTCCTCGACGCAGAAATAGATAAACGGCAGCAGCAGCACCGGCGCGGCGCCAATCACAAACATCCCGCGCCAGCCGAGTTGTTCAAACAGCAGGCCGTAGGCGACGGCCGCCAGCAAATAGCCGAAGGGATATCCCGCCTGGAACAGGCCGGACATCAGGCCACGCGAGCGGTCGGGGATCGTCTCCATCGCCAGCGACGAGGCCACGCCCCAGATCCCGCCCATCGCCACGCCATACAGCACCCGCAGCAGAAAAAACAGCAGCAACGACGGCGCGGCGGCGGAGAGCAGCTCAAAGGCGGAGAAGAAGACGATATTCAGCATCAGAATGGGTTTGCGACCATACTTTTCCGCTGCCCTGCCGAAAATCAGCGCGCCTATCGGCCGCACGGCCAGGGTAAGCAGAATCGCCAGGGTGACCTCTTCAAGGTCGACGTGAAACGAGTGGGCGATATCGCTCAGTAAAAAGACCAACAGAAAGAAATCGAAAGCATCGAGCGTCCAGCTTAAAAAACTGGCAATCGCCGCGTTGCACTGTCGTGAAGTCCAGCCATGCATCTTGTCATCCCTATCCCGACGGGGTTGCCGGGAGCTTGCGCGGCGTCCGGCAGAGCAAGCTGGTGTCACCGCTTATGTAAATTGTTTGTATAGAAAGTTGCTCTTTTGTTAATTACACCCTTTTTCCGGCCGCCGGCAAGTTTATTAGCCTGCTAATTTGTTTCAAATTGCGTGTAACGGCCCACCGGATCGGCAATTTTCGACCAGAATTAAGGACAGGCTGGCGACAGTGAACCGCTGTCCATGCCGCATCCGCCCACAGGAAGGGAGAGAATCATGAAGAGAGTTGCCATCGTCGGCGTGGGGCCGACGGGGATTTACACGTTCTATGAACTGGTGAAGCGTGGCGAGCCGCTGGCGATCACCCTGTTTGAAAAAGAGGCGCAGGCCGGGGTGGGTATGCCCTACAGTGACGATAATACGGCGGCGCAAATGCTGGCTAACATCGCCAGCATTGAGATCCCCCCTATCGACCTGACCTATCTGCAATGGCTGCAGCAGCACAGCGACGCCTGGCTGGCGGCGCGCGGCCTCGAGCGGCACACGCTGCATGAGCGCCAGTTCCTGCCGCGAGTGATCCTCGGCGAGTACTATCGCGACCGTTTTCTGTATCTCACAGAGCGGGCCCGGGACGCCGGCTTCATCGTTAGCGTTTGTGAATCCTGTGAAGTGACGGATATTGCCGTCCAGCCCGCCGGGATCGCCATCCACACTGATAGCGCGGCAGAACCGGTTATCGTCGACCTGGTGGCGATTGCCACCGGCCATCTGTGGCCTGAGGAAGAGCGCGCCAGTCGACAGTATTTCCCCAGCCCGTGGACCGGACTGATGGACGCCCGGATCGCGCCCTGTCGGGTCGGGATCCTCGGGACCTCTTTAAGCGCCATTGATGCTGCCATCGCCGTGGTGGCCCAGCATGGTGTTTTCCATACTGAGAACGACAAAACGACCCATTTTACCCTCCATCCTGGCAGCGAGGCGCTGGAGATCACCCTGCTGTCGCGCAATGGGGTGCTCCCGGAAGCCGATTTTTACTGTCCGATCCCATGGGAGCCGCTGGAGATCGCCACCCCTGCCGCCCTTGAGGCTGCCGTCGCGCAGGGCAGTGACGGGCTACTGGATCGGGTATTCGAGCTGGTCGTGCAGGAGCTGGAATATGCCGCCCCAGCCTGGTGCGAGGCGACGGGGCTGCGCCAGCTAACGCCTGACAGCATCGCCGACGCCTGGTTTGCCGACCGTCTCACCCATGACCCGTTCCAGTGGGCGCAACGCAATCTGCAGGAGGTGGAGCGCAATAAGCGCGAACACCACACGGTGCCCTGGCGCTATGCCATTCTCCGCCTGCACGAGGCGATTGAAAGCGTGGTGCCGGAACTCAACGACGAGGACAGCCGCCGCTTCCGGCGCGGGCTCGCCCGGGTGTTTATCGATAACTATGCCGCCATCCCGCCGGAATCCATTCGCCGGCTGCTGGCCCTGCACCAGGCCGGTATTCTGCGTATTGTGGCGCTCGGCGAGGATTATGACCTGCAGCGCGAGTCTCACCGAACGCTGATTGTCCATCATCAGCAGCGCTGTGAATTCGATGTGTTTATCGATGCCCGCGGGCAACAAGCATTGAAAACCCGGGACCTGCCCTTCCCATCGCTGCGCCAGCAGCTGCTGGCCTGCGGCGACGACATTCCGGACGTCGGCGATGACTACACGCTGCAGGCGCCCGAGACGCTGCGCGGCCGGGTCGCTTTCGGCGCCCTTCCCTGGCTGATGCACGATCGTCCCTTTGTGCAGGGGCTGACGGCCAGCGCCGAAATTGGCAGCGCGATGGCCCGTGCCGTGTCGCAGCAGGCGACGGGCCGCCGGCGCCGCCTGTGGTTTATCGAATAGCGGGCTGCTTAAACGCAATATCCGAATAAAGGAGGGCAAACAGGCGTGCTATAAACAGTGACTGTTTGCCCCCATGCAAGACCCTGTCTAACTTTTACGAGGTACTCATGAGCCATCTTTTTAGCGCGACGCGTATTGGTCATCTGGCGCTGGATAACCGCATCGTTATTGCCCCCATGTGTCAGTACTCTGCCGACGAGGGTAAAGCCACCTCCTGGCACCGGATCCATCTTGGTCAGCTGGCTTTCTCCGGCGCTGGCCTGTTAATTCTGGAAGCCACGGCGGTAGAACCAGCGGGACGTATCTCGCCGGGGGATCTGGGTTTGTGGGATGATGAAACCGAAAACGCGCTGCGCGCGGTGGTAGAGGATATTCGGGCCTGGTCGCCGATCCGCCTGGGGATCCAGCTGGGGCACGCCGGACGCAAAGCCTCCTGCGCGGCCCCGTGGCAGGGTGGTCATCAGCTGGCTCTTAATGAGGGTGGCTGGCAAACCGTTGCCCCCTCCGCCGTGGCGTTTCACGATGGCGACCGCGCCCCCGCCGAGCTGAGCCTTGCCGATATGGCGCGCATTAAAGCGGCGTTTGTCGCCAGCGCGTTGCGCGCCCAGCGTCTGGGCTTTGAGCTGATTGAACTGCACGCCGCCCACGGCTATCTGCTGCACCAGTTTCTCTCGCCGCTCAGCAATCAGCGCCGTGATGAGTACGGCGGTTCTCTGGAAAACCGTCTGCGCTATCCGCTGGAAGTGTTTAACGCGATCCGCGAGGCTGTGGGCAACACCATGGCGGTGGGCGTCAGGCTGTCGGCTACCGACTGGGTCGAAGGCGGCTGGGACTGCGAGCAGTCCATTCAGTTTAGCCAGCAGCTGGAAGCGCTGGGCAGCGACTATATTCACGTCTCCAGCGGCGGATTGTCGCCGCAGCAGTCGATCACCGTCGGACCGGGTTATCAGTTGCCATTCGCCCACGACATTCGCCAGCAGGTTGCCATCCCGGTGATTGGCGTGGGGCTGATCACCGATCCGCAGCAGGCGGAAGCGGCGCTGGAGGATGGCGATGCCGACCTGATCGCCCTCGCCCGCGCGGTACTCTACGATCCGCACTGGCCGTGGCACGCCGCCGCCAGCCTCGGCGCCCAGGTTCGCGTCCCTTCGCAGTACCTGCGCTCCGAGCCACACGGCCTGAAAGGCACCCTGCTGCCAAACCGTTGAACCCGCAGCGCGCATAAAAAAGGGGTATCGTAAGATACCCCTGAGCAGGATGTTATTGCGGTCCACGTGCCGGGCGGCGGCGGCGCCTTGCCCGGCCTACAAAAGGATGATACCCGGTCATTGCGCAGCCAACCCGCTCCCTGCGTAGGCCCGCGCAAGCGCAGCGCCGCCGGGCAATCTATCAGGCTCCGCTCCCTATATTTCCTGGCGCGGGTCAGGCAAACAGCGCAGGTTACTGCTGGGCGGGCGGTGGCGTGGTGTGCTGTTTGTCCGCCGCGATACTGTCCTGGATGGCCTTGGTTTTGCTCGCCGCCTCCGCCGAGAGCTGATTGGCGTCGCCGATGGCATTGTCTTTGATTTGACCCGCCTCTTTGACTATGCGGTCACTTTCCTGCTTTGCGTTCTGCTTCACGGCATCGGCCTGGGCTTTCGCCTGCTGGGCGATGGCATCCGCTTTCTTGTCCGCCTCCGCCTTGATGGCGCTGGCCTGATCCTTCAGGCGGTCGGCCTCGGCGTCAGCCTGGCTTTTCAGCGTATCGATTTGCTTATCCGCATCCTGTTTAATCGCCTGCGCTTTGTCCGCCGCGGCATCCTTCATCTGCTCCGCATTATCTTTGGCCTTATCCAGTTTGTTATCCACTTTCGACGCATCGTCGCAGCCAAACAGGGTCAGACACAGAGCGGAAGCAAGTAGTGTTTTATTCCAGAGTTTCATCAGCATTCCCTTACAGGTTAAGTCGTTATCCAGCTTTGTGATTCATTGCTTAATAGCATTCACATTTTATATATAAACGCTCAGCCAGCAGAGTCAAGCCGACACCGATCGATCCAGGGTCGCTACCAGCCCCTGCAACCAGTCGGCAAAGACCCGCACCTTATGCGACAGATGCCGGTGCGGATAGAGCAGCGACAACGGTCGACGCGGCGCCGGAAAGTCCGGCAAAATTTCCACCAGTTGCCCGCTGTCGATATAAGGTTGCAAAAAGAAACGCATCCCCTGCAGCATCCCCAGCCCCGCCAGCCCGGCGGCAGTAAAGACTTCAGAGTTGTCCAGCACCAGTTTACCGGGAATGGCGATCTGCCTGATGCCCTCCGGGGTCTGGAATCGCCAGGGCATAATCTGCCGGCTGCTGCTGTTCACCCAGTTCACCGCCAGATGCGACTGCAGGTCCTCCAGCGTCGCGGGCGCCCCATAGCGCGCCAGATAGCCCGGACTGGCGCAGGTGGTTAACGCCACCTCCCCCAGCGAACGCGCCACATAGTCGCCATCCTCAAGATCCCCCACCCGCAGCAGGCAATCCAGACCATCGCGCAGCATATCCCGGCGTACGTCGGAGCTGCTGAGGACAATCTCCACCTCCGGATGGGCCTGATAAAAATCCGGCAGATGCGGGATCACCAGCAGCCGGGCAAAGGCGATCGGCATATCAACGCGCAGCTGACCGCGGATCGGCCGGTCCGGCGCGAACGACTCCAGCAGATCGTCGGCCTGGGAGAGCAACGGTTTGCTGCGACGATAAAACTCTTCCCCCTCCGGCGTAAGATACAGACGCCGGGTGGTGCGCTGCAGCAGCCGGACCCCGCTCTCCTGCTCCAGCTGCTGCAGCGCTTTGGTCACCGCCGGTCGGTGGATCTGCAAATTTTCAGCCGCCTGGGCAAAGCTGCCGGCATCGACGATTTCAATAAAAATTTTAATATTTTCAAACAGATTCATTTGCATGATGGCCCGCCTCACACCTCTTCATCAGTTCACATTATTACTAATTTAATAATAGTGATGAAAGTTTTTGCTCATTTTTTAAAACAATAAAGACGCCTACACTGCCCTCATTGCCGCATCGCTGGGGCGAAGAGATTTATAACTTATTAACATAAAAGGAAAAATATCATGCAACCTAACCGCGTCGCCCGCATTCTGGGTATTGAAAAACCGGTGGTCCAGGGGCCCCTCTCCTGGCTAACCGATGCTCGTCTGGTGGCGGCCGTCGGCAACGCCGGTGGGCTTGGCGTGCTGGGCCCGAACGCCGGACTGACGGCGGCAACCGCCGTTTCCACCCCGGAGGCCACCGCCGAGAAAATGCGCGAAGAGATCCGCAAAACCAAACAGCTGACCGAGAAACCCTTTGGCGTCAACCTGATCCCGACGGCGGAAAATGACATCTGGACGCCGGCGATCCTGCCGGTGATCAAAGAGGAAGGCGTTAAGGTGGTGGTCTACACCGGCTACGGCGATGGTTCGTTAAAACCGGCGCTGTTCGACGAACTGAAAGCCGCCGGGATCACCATTATCTATCGTGACATCAACCCGACGCCGGAAAACAGCCGCCGCGCGGAGCAGGCCGGAGCGGATATTATTGTCGCCACCGGCTTTGACGAAGGCGGCACGCTGCCGGGTACCGCCCTCGGGACCTTCACCATCGTCCCGCTGATCGTTGACGCGGTACAGCGGGTTCCGGTGATGGCCGCCGGAGGGATCACCGACGCCCGGGGCGCGCGCGCCGTCCACGCCCTCGGTGCGGAAGGGGTTTTCGCCGGCTCGGTATTTATCAGCACCATCGAAAGCCGGGTTCCCGACTCGGTGAAAGCGAAAATTGTGGCCGCCAACGGTCTGGATCTGCGCCTGTTCCGTACCCTGCCGGACTACTACCGCGCGCTGCCCGGCAAACTGAGCGACACACTGGTGGCCATGGATCGTGCCGGCGCCTCAAAAGCCGAGCTGGCCCAGGCGATGGGCGGTCTGCGCGGGATGCGGCTGGGCATGCTGGAGGGGAATACTGATGAGGGGTATATCTCGGTGGGCGCGGGGATCGGCAACATCCATGCCATCACCTCTGTCGCCGAGGTGGTCAACCAGCTGGCGGTGTGAAGCCGCCAGCCGGGGCTCGGCAACCGGCGCGATCAGGCGTCGGCCACCTTCTCTACCGCCCGGGAGAAAGCGTCGATAGCCAGTCCGACGTCGGCGGCGGTGACCGACTCCGCCGGGTGATGGCTGACGCCCCCCAGGCAACGCACAAACAGCATGGCCGATGGCCAGCGCTCGGCGATGGCGATGGCGTCATGCCCTGCGCCGCTCGGCAGCGTCAGCGAACGCCGCTGCACCGCCATCACCGCCTCGCCCAGCACCGCCTGCAGGTGACTGTCGCAGGCGGTGGCGGCGATGCGATAATACTCCTCGGCGGCGAAACGCAGCTGGCGACGCCCGGCAATGGCCTGCGCCTCGCCCAGCAGCTCATCCAGCAGCGCCGTCAGCGGCGCATCCTGCGGGCCGCGAATATCCAGCGTCAACTGCACCTCGCCCGGTATCACGTTCACCGCGCCCGGCGCACAGCGCAGGGTGCCGACCGTCGCCACCAGGTTACCGCCGCGCTGCCGGGTCAGGTTTTCCACCTGCACCATCCATTCCGCCGCCGCGGCGAGGGCGTCCTTGCGGTGGAGCATCGGCACCGTGCCGGCATGGCCAGCTTCGCCGGTAAAGCGGCAGTTCAGCCGTCTGGCGCCGTTAATCGCCTCCACCACGCCGAGCGCCAGCCCCGCCTGCTCCAGGCACGGCCCCTGCTCGATATGCAGTTCCAGATAGGCGGCGATATCCCGCGGATGACGGGCCGCGTGG
>NZ_PJDK01000156.1:0-1020 GCF_002837615.1 Klebsiella sp. X1-16S-Nf21 | reverse complement strand
TGTTGGAAATAAAATGTGCGTTACGAAATAGTTCGGTAATTAATGCGGCATGTCGTCCTGCAGATGATTTTACATCCTTATAAATAAGTGAACCGGATAATGCATCCAGACTGCGAGCGGCTGTCTTCGCAAAGCGTTTGGCTGCCGTTGCTATTTGATTTTGTAGACGTTGCCGGAATAATTCCGTTGCATCTTCGGAAATATTATAGCTGTCCATTACCGGAGTCGGATTAAGACGCTGTGATGCCTGAAGTTTTTTCCAAAGAATAGGGGCGCTAGGCATCGGTGTAACTCCCTGATAAAATGCTGTAAATATTGTCAGTATTCGCCGGTACATAGCAGAAGGGCTGTTCTGAACCGATCATTTTTCTAATAATGGGAGGGACGCAGCTACTGGTTCGGTGAGGGCTCGATGTATTCTCCAGTAGGACAGGTATCTCTTTCGCTGCTTCTCGTTCTATACGATATTCGCAGGTTATTTTTACCCCTGCCTTTGTAGGAATTAAACCGCCTACAGAATGTTGTGCTGTCATGGTGGGAAATTTTGAGTTTGTTGGTCTGATTTGAATTTCTTCAGGTTTACCATGAATGGTTAGTTTTATTCCTTCGGGCTGTAACTTATCCCAGATATTAAGTTTGCGATCAGTTAGTGAAATAGCAACGTATTTCATGGCTGCATCCCATGCTTCAAAGATAAGCGATTCTATAAGTTCCCTATTAGTTGTGTATTTAGGTGTTTCCCCTTGTAATTCGCCATGAAGCCCTGCCAGGAATTTGGTAAAGGTATTTTGGGCAAGGTCGCATCTGCTGACGATGCGATCCCCCAGGTCTCCAGTCCTGTAAAAAACGCTACTGGCGATAGATAAGAATATATAACGCAGCTCGGAACCATGGGGGACCTTGACTTCAATAGAATGGAAGCTTGCATAAAGAGATTTAGGGTTAAATAGCGGTCTTGTTTGTTCGGTAAGTTTATAATATGTATTTAAAAATATCTCATCGCGAAGTCTGGCCTGATCC
>NZ_PJDK01000155.1:0-1084 GCF_002837615.1 Klebsiella sp. X1-16S-Nf21 | reverse complement strand
GTGGAGATTTTGCGCGCATCGCTGGGGTCAATCACCCGTCCCTCAGGGCTGACGTACGCTTTTTTAAACTGCTCCCAGGCGGGCCACTGGCAGGCGGCGCTCACCGGGCCCGCCGCCAGCAGCAGCGCGGAGAGCACCGCGCCACAAAGTACTTTCATCATGGTTTATTCATCATCCAGGCTAAGACGGCGGCGACTGATGATGCGCAGCATGCGCCACAGCACCCACGCCAGCAGCACAATACTGATAGCGGCGAAGATCGCCAGCAGTATCGGGTGGTTAGAGAGCGCGAACCAGATGCGCTCGAACCAGGGCAGATGACCCACGTAGTAGATATCCCCTACCCGCAGACTGTTGACGCCGGACTCGCGGATCACCGCTACCGAGCCAAACATTGCTGCCCGCTTACCGCTGTCGTTGAGGGCGTTGGTCAGCAGTTCATTACCGCGCGGGCTGTCGGCCAGCAGGGCCACCACGCTGCGCTGATCGTTATACGGCGACTGGAAGCCAATCACCGCCGCCATCGGCCCGGAAGAGGTAATGTCGGTGCGGGTATTGGGCGTGCGGGCATCGTCATCGGGATAAATGCTCGCCAGGTCATAGTGGCGCATCGGCATTTTCACCCAGCTTTTGGTCGCCTCGACCAGCAGGTTGATTTTGGTGTCGTCCTTGAGGGACGACGGGATCGCGCCGATCAGCAGCAGATCCGCATCTTTGTTCTTGATCTGGTTGCCATCGTCGGTCATCTGCAGATTAATCGCCGCCAGACCGGTCTGCGAACCGATACCGCCCAGCGCCTGCAGCAGCGTCGCCACCTGGCCCTGGGTCGGCGCTTTCGGCACCACCACCAGCGTGTCGGAGAGGTCGGCCATACGGCTGTAAGGGAAGCCCGCATTGGCAAAGACGCGCAGGTCCGGCAGGGCGATAAAGTGATAATACTTCGAGAAGTCGATGGTCGAATCGTCGCCAATCACCACATGGTTCTGCACCGGCTGGAAGGTAATACAGTTGTCGATGGAGCCGCCCGGCATCGGGTTCATGAACTGGAAGTCAAAGCGCAGCTGGTTGACCGCCCCGAGACGCA
>NZ_PJDK01000154.1:0-1127 GCF_002837615.1 Klebsiella sp. X1-16S-Nf21 | reverse complement strand
CGGTTGACGTTGAAGCGCGGGGTCTGGACCACCACGTCGCAGCGGCCCCAGGGACGGTAAATCTCGCGGTGGCGCTTGTACTCGCTGCGCTGGTTCTGCTTGAGGAACTCGACCGCCTTCTTCACGTCCTGGGAACGCTCGCGGTTCATCACCAGCACGGCGTCCTTGGTGCTGACAATCACCAGGTTCTCCACGCCGATGGCCGCCACCAGCTTCTCGTCGCTGTTGATGTAGCAGTTTTCGCTGTTGTGCACCCACGCGTCACCGCTGAGGACGTTGCCCTGCTCGTCTTTCGGGCTGACCTCCCACAGGGCGGACCAGGAGCCAACGTCGCTCCAGTCGGCATCGAGACCGACCACCACCGCGTCGGCGGTTTTCTCCATCACCGCGTAGTCCACGGACTCGTCCGGGCACTCGCAGAAAATGTCATGCGGAATGCTGATGAAGTCGCTGCCGTTGTCGGCGGCATTGACCGCGGCCTGGCAGGCTTCGAGGATATCCGGGCGGAATTTGGCCAGCTCGGAGAGGTATTTTTTGGCGCGGAACATAAACATGCCGCTGTTCCAGTAGTACTCCCCGGAGGCGAGGTAGGCCTCGGCGCGCTCGCGGTCCGGTTTCTCCACGAAGCGGGCCACCTGGTACGGAGTGTGGGCGCTGTCGGTGAGGGCCACGCCGCGCTGGATGTAGCCGTAGCCGGTTTCCGGGGCGTTCGGCACGATACCGAAGGTGACCAGATGGCCTTCATCGGCGTACTGCTCGGCAACGCGGATGGCGTCGTGGAAGACCGGCTGGTTATTGATGATATGGTCGGCGGCGAGGACCAGCATCAGCGGGTCGTCGCCGTGGCGGGTGGCCTGGAGGGCCGCCAGGGCGATGGCCGGGGCGGTGTTGCGCCCGACCGGCTCAAGAATAATGTTGTTGGACAGCTTGTTGAGCTGGCGCAGCTGTTCGGCCACCAGGAAGCGGTGCTCTTCGTTACAGATGACCATCGGTTCATGGATTTCAAGGCCCGAGAGTCGGGTGATGGTTTCCTGCAGCATGGAGTTCTGCCCGAACAGGCGGAGGAACTGTTTCGGGTAAAGCTCGCGAGACATCGGCCAGAGACGACTGCCGGTACCACCAGCCAT
>NZ_PJDK01000153.1:0-1130 GCF_002837615.1 Klebsiella sp. X1-16S-Nf21 | reverse complement strand
AGCTTAACCTTCGGGAGGGCGCTTACCACTTTGTGATTCATGACTGGGGTGAAGTCGTAACAAGGTAACCGTAGGGGAACCTGCGGTTGGATCACCTCCTTACCTTAAAGAACCTGCCTTTGTAGTGCTCACACAGATTGTCTGATGAAAGTAAAGAAGCAAGGCGTCTTGCGATTGAGACTTCAGTGTCCCCTTCGTCTAGAGGCCCAGGACACCGCCCTTTCACGGCGGTAACAGGGGTTCGAATCCCCTAGGGGACGCCACTTGCTGGTTCGTGAGTGAAAGACGCGTGCCGATATATCTCAAAACTCATCTTCGGGTGACGTTTGAGATATTTGCTCTTTAAAAATCTGGATCAAGCTGAAAATTGAAACGACACACAGTTAATGTGTGTTCGAGTCTCTCAAATTTTCGCGACACGATGGTGTTTTACGAAACATCTTCGGGTTGTGAGGTTAAGCGACTAAGCGTACACGGTGGATGCCCTGGCAGTCAGAGGCGATGAAGGACGTGCTAATCTGCGAAAAGCGTCGGTAAGGTGATATGAACCGTTATAACCGGCGATGTCCGAATGGGGAAACCCAGTGTGATTCGTCACACTATCGTTAACTGAATACATAGGTTAACGAGGCGAACCGGGGGAACTGAAACATCTAAGTACCCCGAGGAAAAGAAATCAACCGAGATTCCCCCAGTAGCGGCGAGCGAACGGGGAGCAGCCCAGAGTCTGAATCAGCTTGTGTGTTAGTGGAACGGTCTGGAAAGTCCGACGGTACAGGGTGATAGTCCCGTACACCAAAATGCACAGGCTGTGAACTCGAAGAGTAGGGCGGGACACGTGGTATCCTGTCTGAATATGGGGGGACCATCCTCCAAGGCTAAATACTCCTGACTGACCGATAGTGAACCAGTACCGTGAGGGAAAGGCGAAAAGAACCCCGGCGAGGGGAGTGAAAAAGAACCTGAAACCGTGTACGTACAAGCAGTGGGAGCACCTTTGGGTGTGACTGCGTACCTTTTGTATAATGGGTCAGCGACTTATATTCTGTAGCAAGGTTAACCGTATAGGGGAGCCGCAGGGAAACCGAGTCTTAACTGGGCGTTAAGTTGCAGGGTATAGACCCGAAACC
>NZ_PJDK01000152.1:0-1202 GCF_002837615.1 Klebsiella sp. X1-16S-Nf21 | reverse complement strand
GAGTGCTGGGGCGGCGCCACCTTTGACGCCTGCATCCGCTTCCTCGGCGAGGACCCGTGGGTCCGCCTGCGCGAGCTGAAAAAGGCGATGCCGAAGACCCCGCTGCAGATGCTGCTCCGCGGCCAGAACCTGCTCGGCTACCGCCACTACGCCGACGACGTGGTGGAGCGCTTCGTGGAGCGCGCCGTCAAAAACGGCATGGACGTCTTCCGCGTCTTCGACGCCATGAACGACCCGCGCAACATGCAGGCCGCCCTGCAGGCGGTCCGCCGCCACGGCGCCCACGCCCAGGGTACGCTTTCGTACACCACCAGCCCGGCGCACACCCTGCAGACCTGGCTCGACCTCACCGAACAGCTGCTGGAGACCGGCGTTGACTCCGTCGCCATCAAGGACATGTCCGGCATTCTGACGCCGGGGGCCGCCTTTGAGCTGGTCAGCGAAATCAAGAAGCGCTACGACGTCACCCTGCACCTGCACTGTCATGCCACCACCGGGATGGCGGAGATGGCGCTGCTGAAGGCCATTGAAGCCGGGGTCGACGGCGTCGACACCGCCATCTCCTCAATGAGCGCCACCTACGGCCACCCGGCCACCGAGGCGCTGGTCGCCACCCTCGCCGGCACGCCGTACGACACCGGCCTCAATATCCACAAGCTGGAGAGCATTGCGGCGTACTTCCGCGAGGTGCGTAAGAAGTACCACGCCTTCGAAGGCCAGCTGAAGGGCACCGACAGCCGTATCCTCGTCGCCCAGGTTCCGGGCGGGATGCTCACCAACCTCGAAAGCCAGCTGAAGCAGCAGAGCGCCGCCCACCGTCTGGATGAGGTACTGGCGGAAATCCCCCGCGTGCGCGAGGACCTCGGCTTCATCCCGCTGGTGACCCCGACCTCGCAGATTGTCGGCACCCAGGCGGTGCTCAACGTCCTGACCGGCGAGCGCTACAAAACCATCGCGAAGGAGACCGCCGGTATCCTGAAGGGTGAGTACGGCCGCACCCCTGCGCCGGTGAACGCCGCCCTGCAGGCGCGGGTGCTCGAGGGCGCTGACCCGGTGACCTGCCGCCCGGCCGACCTGCTGAAGCCGGAGCTGGCGCAGCTGGAAGCCGACGTCAGACGTCAGGCGCAGGAGAAAGGCATCACCCTTGCCGAAAACGCCATCGACGACGTGCTCACCGTGGCCCTGTTCCCGCAGCCCGGCCT
>NZ_PJDK01000151.1:0-1404 GCF_002837615.1 Klebsiella sp. X1-16S-Nf21 | reverse complement strand
CGTTGTTCCTGCCCGGCAGAACCGGCGATGCCCGGCCTTTTAACCGGACATCCCATACAGTAGACCATTGCCTTCAGCACCTACCTGGTGCGTGAGTTGTCGCGTACAGTAGACACCCGTTGTTCCTGCCCGGCAGAACCGGCGATGCCTGGCCATTCAACCGCACGTCGCATACAGTAGACCATTACCTTCAGCACTTATCCGGTACGTGGGTTGTCGCCTACAGTAGACACCCGTTGTTCCTGCCCGGCAGAACCGGCGATGCCCGGCCATTTAACCGGGCATCGAATACAATAGACTATTGCCTGTCAGCACGTACCGGTGCGTGGGTTGGCGTATGCAGTAGACACCAGAGTTGTTCGTAACCTGCATAACCGGCAAGGATCGGCTATTTCAGCGCACGTCGCATACAGTAGACACCCGTTGTTCATACCTGGCAGAACCAGTGATTCTCGGCCATTTAACCGGGCGTCGAATACAGTAGACCGTTCTCCCACTAGCGCATATCCACTTGAGTTGGCCGTCGCATACAGTAGACACGAATAGGTAGCCTCCAGCTCTGATCAGCCATAGCCCGATATCGCATACAATAGACCTTCCCCTATTTGGGCATAATCGATATGCGGTGATTGTCGCATACAGTAGACATAGATTCTTAGTCACAGGCTTAACAGGGATTATCGTGACGTAAACGTCTTCAGCAAGCAGTTCGAGCATAATTCTTAAGCTCCGTCCACTAACTGCCGCCCTATCTCAAACCCAGCAGCTGAACGTCCCGACTTCACCGCTTCGACTTTATGATCGTCAACAAACCAATGATTACCGTCAGTTCAGACCAGCACAGCAAACGTATACCGGTGTCCGGTTGTGACGCATGTCGCATATTGTCTACAGTATGCGATCGCAATCATTAAAATGCCCCAGTTCTGTAGCCATGGCAGTATTGAAATACGATAGGCCATTATCCACCAGCTCATACCCTATAGCGTGAATGGCCGCACACAGTAGACATATGAAATACACCACCGATAAATGCGGACCTGATCGAACATTCAACCGGGTGCCGCATACAGTAGATCGTCACCCGGCAGCACACCCCAGATTGAGATACTTGTAGCGTACAATAGACATCTGTTTTTAACGGCCACCTGCTTGTACCAACAGCATTCAGATATCGCATACAGTAGACATTTGTATTCCGTAGGGCTAATCGTGGTTCGCATGTCGCGTACAGTAGACTATCTACCAGACGAATTTACAAAACAGGCATCAGAAGAGAACAGTAGCGCCCTTACAGGGCGAGCGTCATCGCTTCGCGATTCCGAGGGTTTGCATGCCATGAGCCCCGTTTTATACTCTGCGGCATGTATATTCCACGTCCCGCAAAGTTGCTTTTCACCGTCG
>NZ_PJDK01000150.1:0-1434 GCF_002837615.1 Klebsiella sp. X1-16S-Nf21 | reverse complement strand
TTAATAATATTTCCAATGACTCCCGCGAGCGAGTATCGCTGCAGTCGTGGCGGTTTGCGCTAAGTACCTTAGGCGGCCTGATTGTGTCGCTGACTGCGCTACCGTTGGTAGCCTGGCTGGGGAAAGGCAATCTGCAAAACGGGTATTTCTACACCATGATGGTGATGGGCGCCTTGAGCATCGTGCTGTTCTTTATCTGTTTTGGCCTGACTAAAGAGCGCTACTCTACAGACATTACGGCCAATAATCAGAGCAGCATCCTTGATGACCTGAAAACCCTGCTGGCGAACAAAGACTGGCGCATTTTATTTACGCTGAACGTGGTGAACCTGATCGCCGTGCTGTTCAAAGGCGGTACCACGCTCTACTACGTCAATAACATTATGGGGCGCGCGGATCTTGGCAGCTTGTTGCTGACCACCACGCTGGCTTCCGGAGTGGTGGGAGCCATGCTGTCGCCGTTCATATTTAAGAACATCGATAAAGTGAAGGGCTTCAAGCTGTCAATGGCGCTGGAGGCGGTGCTGTTAATCGCGATGTATTTCGTCCCGGCGGGCAACGTCGCCGCCATCTTCACGTTGGTGATAATCATCAATATCATTCAGCTGGCGGCAACACCGCTACAGTGGAGCATGCTCTCAGATATCATTGATGCGGAAGAAAAGCGCAGCGGCAAGAAGCTCAGCGGAATTGTCTTCTCAACCAACCTGTTTGCAATCAAATTAGGGATTGCCATCGGCGGCGCGCTGGTGGGTTATCTGCTGGCGTGGGGGGACTACGTCGGCGGCGCCGCGCAGCAATCGGCTTCAGCGCTGCAGATGATTAAATTGTTGTTCACTCTCTTCCCGGGTGTGCTGGTGGCGCTGTTGATAGTGATAATGAATCGCTACAGTCTGGATGATAAACGTCTGTCGCATATGGCGCAGGAAAGCGGGAGATAATCGACCGATCTCTATTCAACTGGGCGAAGTTTGCGTATAAACTCGCGGGTTTTAGTATTCCGGAGGCGGAGAGGCGATGAGCCAGGCAGAGTTAAACGGTGAGTTATTCACATTAGAGCGGTTCCCACCTAACGCTGAAGAAGAAGCGCTTCAGGCATGGGAAGCGGCGGATGAATATCTGCTGCAACAGGTGAATGACGTCGACGGCCTGACGCTCATCTTCAACGACGGCTTTGGCGCGCTCGCCTGCGCGCTGGCGGAGCGCAACCCGGTCAGCATCAACGACTCCTTTATTTCCGAGCTGGCGACCCGCCACAACCTGCGGATGAACGGTATCGATGAAGAGAGCGTGCGCTTTCAGGATAGCCTGAGCCCGCTACCGGCCGCGCCGGCGCTGGTGCTGATTAAGGTGCCAAAACAGCTGGCGCTGCTGGAACAGCAGCTGCGCGCCCTGCGCGAAGTAGTCACGCCGGAAACCCGCATCATCGCCGCG